>NZ_JBFULI010000060.1:0-31704 GCF_056400405.1 Pseudomonas sp. P5_B3
AAAGAGCATCAGATTGCGGTGTGTGAAGACGCAATGAACCGAAAGTTCGACGCTCACAAAACACCGAAAGCTGTCACATACCCAATTTGCTGAAACGTTGAAAAACGGTTCAGTACCCGAATTTCTTGACGACCATAGAGCATTGGAACCACCTGATCCCATCCCGAACTCAGCAGTGAAACGATGCATCGCCGATGGTAGTGTGGGGTTTCCCCATGTGAGAGTAGGTCATCGTCAAGATTAAATTCCGAAACCCCTATCTGCGCACGCAGGTAGGGGTTTCGTTTTTGTCCGCAGGAAAGCCACGGCTACTGGATTTCTATGCAATCGCTCGGTGCGTGGCTATCATGCGGGCCTCATTGTGAGGCGAGACCTGCGTGCTGACTGAGTCGGATAGACGGCAGTCGCACCAGCTACCTAAACTGTCAGCAGATTTGGACATCGGGGGCAGTGGATGAATCGCAACGAACTACGCAAGGCGGATATCAACCTGATGGTGGTATTCGAAACGCTGATGCTCGAGCGCAATGTCACTCGGGTGGCGGAGAAGCTGTTTCTCGGCCAACCGACCATCAGTTCGGCGCTCAACCGCTTGCGTGCGATGTTCAATGATCCGCTGTTCATACGCGTCGGCCATCGCATGGAGCCGACAGCGCGGGCAGAGGAGATCATCAAGCATCTGTCGCCGGCGCTGGACTCCTTGTCCGTGGCCTTGAGTCTGACCCATGACTTCGATCCGGCCAGCAGTACGATGACGTTCCGCATCGGTCTGTCTGACGATGTCGAGTTTGGTCTGTTGCCGCCATTACTGCGAGTCTTGCGCCAGGAAGCGCCCAACGTGGTGTTTGTGGTGCAGCATGTCGATTACTGGCGGATTCCCGACTTGCTGGCGTCTGGTGATATCACGGTGGGGATCAGCCAGACCCGTGGCTTGCCGGCCAATGCCAAGCGCAAGTTGCTGCGACACATCCAGCCCAGCATATTGCGCGCCGATGCCTGCGACACACCGCTGACCCTCGATGAATATTGCGCGCGACCGCACGTGCTGGTGTCCCATACCGCCAACGTCAGTGGCTATGCCGACGAATGGCTGGCAGACATCGGCCGCACGCGCCATGTGGTGCTCTCTGTACCGCAATACAGCTCGCTGCCAGCGCTGCTCGCCGGGACGGACCTGATTGCCAGCCTGCCGGACTACACCGCCGAGGCGATGGCTGCCTCGGGAGTGCTGTTCAAGGAACCCTTTCCAATCCAGACACCCACCCTGGACCTGTCCATGGTCTGGCTCAGTCATGTTGACGCCGACCCCGCCGAGCGTTGGTTGCGCTCGCGTCTGGAGGCGTTCATGAGTGAGCGTGCCGTTTTGCCGCTGCCCGAATGAACAGCGGCGTTGTGTTATATGTTCGATCCGTCCCCCCCCTTACAGGAACCAACTCATGCCTCACCTGCACATGGAATACACCGCCAACCTGACTGACTTGAATGCCGATGTGGCATTGATGCGGTTGAACAATACGTTGGTGGGTTCCGGTCAATTTTCTGCCGAATTTGACATCAAGAGCCGCGCGGTCATGGTCGAGACATTCAAGGTTGGCACGGCATTGGCTGAGCGGGCATTCGTGCATGTGAAGCTGGCGCTGTTGAGTGGTCGTTCCGCACAGATCAAGAAACAGCTCTCCGAAAGCCTGCTGGAGGTGGTTCAGGGCCTGTGTGAGTGGCCGAGTGGCGTTGAGGTCCAGTTGTGCGTGGAAATTCTCGACATCGATCGCGATTCCTACAGCAAGACCGCCATCAACAACTGAGTATCAGGCCGTTTCCTGCTCGATGCTGGTCTGGATCACCTGCTCTCGCAGCCAGGTGTTGGCGCTGTCCTGATCAGCACCCTGATTCCACTGCATGTCGAGGGTGAAACCCGGCAAGCCTTTGGGCGCTTCACAGTGATTGAAGGTGTCTGTGTTGGCCAGAAGTCGCTGGATGCGCCGGGGCAGGGTCAGGGCATAGTCGGTGCCGGCAATCAGCTTCAGCGCTGCGCTGTAGCTGTTGGCGCGTGCGACGATCTGGCGCTGTTGTCCTTGCTGCGCAAGCCAGCCGTCGACCATGTTGGTGGCGGACGTCCAGGGTGTCGGGAACACGTGTCGACGGTCGACATAGGTTTGCAGACTCAAGCGTTGTTCCGCCGGCGTGGCGCGTTTGTCGAAAACACACACCAGATCGTCTTCGAGCAGCGTCCGGGATTTGAAGTCGACGTGACTGCGATGAAAGTGCGGGCCGAAGCACATCACCAGGTCGAGGCTGCCTTCGCGCAACGCTTCGGCAGGGATATCGGCTTCGAGTTTGAACACATTGACCATCACTGGAAGATCGGCGAGGTCGAAGCGTTTCAGCAGGCGCGGCAGGATCAACTGTTCGAAATATTCCGGTGCGCAGATGTTGAAGGTCACGGGTTTCAGGCCGGGGTCGAACGTGGGTGGGCCGGCGTGACACAGGTTGATACTTTCGAGGATTTTAAGCAGGTGAGGGTACATCGCGCCGGCCTTGCAGGTGGGCTGCATGCCGCCGGTGCGGGTATTGATGAACAGTTCGTCACCGAAACAGGTGCGCAGTTTTTTCAGGCAGTAACTTACCGTGGACTGGCTGACGCAGAGCGTCTCGGATACGCCGGTGACGCTGTTTTGCTCGTACACGGCGACGAACACCATGAGGTCCTGCATGTCGAGTTTTCTAAGCGAATTACTGTTCAGCATCCATTGCGTCTCGCTGCGTCCCTTGCACTGACCGTGCGCAAGGATGAGCGAAAGATCCTAGCGGAATGAGCGAGCAGGGAGAATGCCTTGCAGGACGTTTCGCCCAAGCCCGTGTCAGCCCTGGACCATCGCCGACACGGCGCGGCGGCTGGACATCAACAGCGCGAACATGCCGATGCCCACCAGCATTGCGCCGGCCAACTCCAGCGGCAGGGGCATCTGGCGCCCCCATAGCCAATGAAACAAGGTGATGAACAGCGTGCTCAGGTAGATGTAGGAAATCACCGAGGATGGCGCGATCACGCCGATGGCCCGATGCAGCAGCCAGAACGTCGCCAGGGTAGCGAACACCGCCAGGTACATCAGCCAATAGAAATCGTTGAGCGTCAGTAATGATGCCGAGCGCCAACCGCCACTCAAGCCACAGAACGCCAGCAGAAACAGCGCACCGAACAGCATGTTCCAGAACGTCATTGGCACCGGCCCGCGCCCCTTGAGGCTATTGGCTTTCAGGCGTTGGCTGAGGGGAGCGTATAGCGCCATTGCCAGGCAACCGATGCCGTACACGGTCAATGCATACAGCGATGGCAACTCGCCGGGGCCGGTGCCTTTCATGATCAGCAAAACCGCCCCGGCAGCGGCGAGCAGCATCGGCACAATCCGTTGTTTCAGGTTACCGTCAGGTGTCAGCACGGCCTCGAAAACCAGGGTCATCAGCGGCACCAGCGTGAACATCGTCCCGGTGTTGACGGCCGAGGTGTAGCGCAATGCTTCGAACAGCGAGCCGAAGTACAGCGCCAGCAGCAGGCCGAGCACCGCGTGTCCGAGCAGCCCACGAGCGGTCATGATCGCATCGCCTTTTAGCAGCAACAGCGGCAGAAACACCAAGGCACAAAACAGCAGGCGCAGTCCGGTCAGCAGGATCGGGTCGATGGCCTGGCTGACTTGCGCCGCTGCGGAAAACGATGCGGCGATCAACAAGGCCCAAAGCAGCATGCTGGCGTGAGCGGCGGCGAAACCGATGTTTTTCATGGCAGGCTCCGGATCAATGGATGTGGCGGGTGTAGTGCCTTGGGTTGAAGCGCAAAACCATCAACATCATCAGCGCCATGACCGCTGTCAGCGACCACCAGGCCCATTCAAAGCTGCCGAGCCGGTCGCGGATTATCCCCGCCAGCAGCGGCGACAGGCCGGCGATCAGGTAGCCAATGCCTTGAACGAAGGCGGTCAGGCCACCAGCGCGCAAGGGATTGTCCAGGTGATCCAGCGATACGATCAGGCTCATCGGGAACAGGCCGCCAATGCCCAGCCCCAGCAGGCATGGCCACATCAGGCTCAAATGTTGTGGGTTCAGAATCAATCCGCAGAAGCCGGCGATGATCAGTGCAAGCAATGCCATCAGCACGATACGGCGGTCGCGGCTGCGATTGGCGATGACAGGTGTCAACAGACCCGACAGCACTTCCATGGCGGTCAGAAACCCGAGAAGCAATCCGGCGTGCTGCTCGCTCCAGCCCTTTTCCACGTAGTACGGCGCCAGCCAGGCCAGCACACAGGTGTAGGACGCAGTACCCAGGCCAAAGAAGATCGCGAGTAACCACGCGCGGGAATTGGCGAAGAACGAACCATTACTGGAGGCTTTTGAATCCCGAGTCGGCATCTCCGCCTGTTGGGTTCCCCAGAACAGCAATGCCAGCACGGCGAGAACGGCCCAGATCGCCAGGCCCATACGCCAGCTGTCGGTACGTTCCATCACCAGTGGCGCAAAGGAAGCACCCATGGCGGCACCGCCCATGATCGACGTGACGTAGAGGCCCATGCACAGGGCGACATGGTCGCTGAAGCGGGATTTGATCAGCGCTGGCATCAGGGCCTGGATCAGGGCTATCCCGATACCTGCCAGTATCGCGCTGAGAAGCAGCTCCGCGGCTGAATCAAGGAACAACCGCGAAAGCGTGGCCACACCGATGATCAGCAACGAGAACACCACCGTGCGCTGGTCGCCGAGTCGCTGGCTGACGCGCAGGCCGACGAACATCGCCAGCCCCATCGCCGTCACCGGCAACATGGTCAGCAGCGAAGCCTGGCTGAAGCTCAGTGCAATGTCGTCGCGAATCGCCGAGAGCAGAGGCCCGACAGCGGCCATGGAAGGGCGCAGGTTCAGGGCAACCAGGACAATGCTGAACATGAACCAGAGGGCAGTGCGGGAGGTGGCTCGGGTGTTTTCCATGATCGGACCTTGAGCAGTAGGGTTCCGATTAGGCGCGCGAGGCCTGGAGGCGGCAAATCAGAAAATCCGGCGAAGTATTTAGAAATTAAATACAAGTCGCAGGCAAATGTTTAGCCAGACGATATCCAAGGTTCTTCAAATCCAGATTTAACGACTCAACCCATCGTGTGACGCTGCGGGTCATCTGTTTTCTGCGGTTCTCTCTATGGGCGGTTGGCCAGTCGCAATCCACCTCAAGGCGTCCACCGACGCTCGAGCGTCGAGCCTTCTTCGTATATTCACGCCCGCCACCGCGCCAAACCTCTCTGCACTTCCTTCTGAACTGGCCTTCTGGGCGCTGTGGCATTGCCGTCATGCGCGCCCGCCGGATTCCTGCTTTTTCCGCTGATTGTTCCTACATATTCCGCTTGATGGCGGGATTAAGGTGCGGGTGCTTTTGCGTACCCGCCTGACACGGAAAAAGAGAGTTCCCATGAGTAGTGCCACGACCTCGTTTGCCTCCAAGCAAGAAGCCCTGACCTTTCTGGAGCAGAACCCGGATATTGAAATGTTCGAGCTGTTCATCCTCGACAACAACGGAGTACCGCGGGGCAAGCTGCTGCATCGTGACGAGTTGCTGGCGGTGTATGAAAGCGGGCGGCCATTGCCGAGCACCATCCTCGGCCTGACCATCAACGGCGATGACGTGGAGAACTCCGGGCTGGTCTGGGATGTCGGGGATATCGACTGCCGGGCCTACCCGATCAGCGGCAGCCTCACGCGTATGCCGTGGCGTCTGATACCGACCGCAGCCGTGCAGGTCAGCATGCACCCGACGGAAGGCATGCCCGCCACCATTGCCGATCCCCGTCATTTGCTGGCGAAAGTCATCGAAGGTTTACAGGCTGACGGTTATTACCCGGTCATGGCGGCGGAACTGGAGTTCTACCTGCTGGATCAGCAACGCGACAGCAATGGCCGGCCACAACCGGCACGGGATGTCGATGGCGGGCGTCCCTACGGCACTCAGGTCTATGGGTTGCGCGAACTGGAACAGATCGAGCCGTTCCTGGCCGATCTCTACAATGCCTGCAAGCTCCAGGGGATTCCGGCGCGTACGGCCATTTCCGAATACGCGCCGGGGCAAGTGGAAATCACCCTCGAACACCGCACCGACGCATTACAGGCAATGGACGAAGCGGTGCGTTACAAGCGTCTGGTCAAGGGGGTGGCGCACAAGCACGGCATGACCGCCTGCTTCATGGCCAAGCCTTTCGATGACCTGGCCGGCACCGGGATGCACATGCACGTGAGCCTGGCGGACAAGGACGGCAACAATCTTTTCGCCAGTGAAGCTCCGGATGGAACGCCACTGCTCAAGCAGGCTGTTGCAGGTATGCTCGATACCTTGCTCGATTCGCTGTTGCTGTTCTGCCCCAACGCCAACTCCTACCGTCGATTCCAGGCCAACAGCTATGCGCCTCTGGCGGCCACCTGGGGTGTGGACAATCGCACCGTGAGTTTGCGCGTACCGGGCGGGCCGGCGTATTCCCGGCACATCGAGCACCGAATCTGTGGCGCCGACGCCAACCCCTATCTGGCGGCTGCGGCGATTCTGGCCGGTATTCATCGCGGTATCCGCGAACAACTCGACCCTGGTGCGCCGGTGGAAGGCAACGGCTACGCCCAGGCTGCGAGACTGTTGCCGACAGACTGGCTGACCACCTTGCGATCGCTGGAAGGTTCGAGTTGGGCCAAAGAAGCGTTCGGCGGGGAATTCCTCGGTGTCTACCTGGCGGTGAAACGCGCCGAATATCGCCAATTCATGGGGGAGGTCGGTGAGCAGGACTGGCGTTGGTATTTGCATCAGGCTTGAGTCGAAGCTGTACTGGAGCTGAACCATTCTCAAATAGTCTGGAAGTATCAGGCTGGTTTTATAAGCCAACTAATTGTTGGCTTCTTTTTCACAAAAAATTGATGGTTGGCTATCTAAAATTAGAGCTGTCTCGGTAAATGAAATTTTCACATTTGCCGAAGACACTTTTTTCAGGACCCGCCGAATCTCATGCTTAAGATTAAAGCCGTGCGCCCCGAATGGGTGACACTGATTGCCAGCGCATTTTTGTTAGTTGGCTTCAATTTTGTACTCTGGCAGCACCTGTTCGAAATCACCGCATCCGACGGCAAAGGCATCGTCATGCGCGTGGCCTTTGGGGTGATGATCTTCGCGGCCTTCAACATTGTGCTGACCCTGCTGGCATTCCGGCCGGTGCTCAAGCCGGTCCTGACCCTGCTGTTCATGATCAGTGCGGGCGTGGCGTATTTCATGAGCCAGTATGGTGTTCTGATCGACACCGGCATGTTGCGTAACTTCGCTGAGACCAATGCTACGGAAGTACGCGACTTACTGTCGCCAAAGTTGTTTGTGTTTATTGTGCTGCTCGGCGTGTTACCGACTTGGCTGTTGTGGAAGACGCCGATTGATTATCGTCGTTGGCACCGTGAACTACTGAGTAAAGTCCTGGTGGTTTTTTCCTCGGCAGCGGTCATTGGCGGTGTTGCACTGGTTAACTATCAAGGCCTGTCTTCGCTGTTTCGCAATCACCACGAGTTGCGCCTGATGGTGGTGCCAAGCAACTACATTGGAGCCTCGGCTGGTTTCTTGCGCGAGAAAGTAGCGACTGCACGGCAACCCTTTGTCAAAATCGGTGAAGATGCCCAGCGCAATCCGGCCTGGCAAACTCACGGGCGCAAATCCCTGACGGTTCTTGTTGTGGGTGAAAGTGCCCGGGCGGAGAACTTCGGCATCCTTGGCTATAGCCGCGACACCACGCCGAAACTGAGTAAGGAAGACGGCCTGATCGCTTTCACCGATGTGCATTCCTGCGGTACTGAAACCGCCGTATCGGTGCCTTGCATGTTCTCCAATATGGGGCGCAAGGACTACAACGCCAGCAAGGCAAAGAACGAAGAAGGCCTGCTGGATGTGCTCAAGCATGCAGGTATCGACGTGATCTGGCGTGACAACCAGTCAGGCTGCAAAGGTACGTGCGATCGCGTCACTATTGAAGACGTCAGCAATCTGAAAGATCCGGCGCTATGCGCAAACAGTGAATGCCGTGACGAAATCCTGCTGCAGGGGCTGCAGCATTTCATCGATACCCTGGACAAGGACACGGTATTGGTATTGCACCAGATGGGCAGCCACGGTCCGGAGTACTTCAAGCGTTATCCGAAAGAGTTCGAACGCTTCACCCCGGTTTGCGAGAGTAATGCCCTGAACAATTGCAGTCGTGAAAGTATCGTCAACGGCTACGACAACACCCTGGTATATACCGACCATGTACTGTCGACCTTGATCGATCTGTTGCGCAGTAAGCAGGACAAAGTGGATACCGCGATGCTGTATCTGTCGGACCACGGCGAGTCCCTGGGTGAATACAACTTGTTCCTCCACGGCACGCCTTACATGCTGGCACCCGAGCAGCAAAAGCATGTAGCCATGTTTGCGTGGTTCTCCGACAGCTATAAAAAGTCGTTTGCGGTAGATACCCGTTGCCTGCAGCAGAGTCGTGAAAAGCCCCTGAGCCAGGACAACCTGTTCCATTCGATGCTTGGCCTGCTGGAAGTCAACAGCAAGGTCTACAACCAGGATCTGGACATGTTTGCCGGATGTCGTGGTCCAGTGGTCGACGGTGTGTTGGCCAAAGATTGAGTGCTCCGGTTTTGTTTCACACGGCGGTCGCCGACTTGCGGCCTGTAGAACTTTCATCAAGAGCCATTGCAAATGTCCGCTCAGCCTCCATCCGCCATCGAGCTTGAGATTGCCCGGCGCTACGACCAGGAGCACGCGCGCGWCTGCCTTCAGCCGCAAGCGCCGGGTCTGGCCGGGCGTCTGGCGCTCTGGCGTGAGGAGCGACTGGTGCGCAAGGCACTCAAGGTCGCCGGCGAGCCGGGGCTGATCCTCGACGTGGCCTGCGGTGTGGGGCGTTTCTGGTCGGTGCTGGCCGAACATGCCAATCGGGTGATTCTCGCGACGGATCCGTCCCAGGACATCCTCGATCATGCCCGCACACATCACCCGCAGAGTTTGTTGAAGCGGGTCAAGACCTTTCAAAGCTCTGCGTTCTCGATTGGCTTGTCCGAGAATGCGGTTGACTGCATTTTTTGCATGCAACTGTTTCAGTACCTTACCAACCCGGAACATCGCCTGGCGATGCTTGGCGAGTTTTACCGGGTCAGTCGCGATACGGTGATTGTCGCGGTGCGCCTCGACGGTCGATTCAAGGGCGCGCGTTCAGGCGTGGAAGGGCCGTTGCCGAGCAAAGCCGAGGTCGAAAGCGAGTTCAGGCAGGCGGGGTTCCGTTTGCTCAGCCATCAAGACTTTTTGCCGGGTTGTGCGCGGATGCGGGTCTACGTGTTGGGTAAGACCAGCTAGCCCGGCTTTGTAGGACTATTCTGTATGTCACGCAGTAATTTTCGCTAACGCTCTTGTTCAGTGGATGCGCGGAAATCGCCGGGGGCGATATATACTGCGCGCCATTCTTCAAGGGAGAGCCGTGTGGCCATCGATATTCACTGGATTCGCGACAACGATAGCCTCGGACGGTTGTGCGCCGAGTGGCAACAGTTGCCATTCGTTGCCCTCGACACCGAATTCATGCGGGTCGACACCTTCTACCCGATCGCCGGCCTGCTGCAGATCGGTGATGGCGTTCGCGCCTATCTGATCGACCCGCTGACCATCGATAATTGGCAACCATTGGCCGCGTTGCTGGAAAACCCGGCGGTGGTCAAAGTTGTCCACGCGTGCAGCGAAGACCTCGAAGTCCTGCTGCGCCTGACCGGCAGCCTGCCGGCTCCACTGTTCGATACTCAACTGGCTGCCGCTTACCTGAACCTCGGTTTTTCCATGGGCTATTCGCGGCTGGTGCAGGAAGTGCTCGGCATCGACCTGCCCAAGGGTGAAACCCGTTCCGACTGGCTGCAACGCCCGCTTTCCGAAACCCAGATCAGCTATGCCGCCGAAGACGCCGTGCATTTGGCTGAAGTCTTCGTAAAGCTGCGTCCAAAGCTGTCTGACGACAAATACGTCTGGGTCCTGGAAGACGGCGCCGAACTGGTGGCCAACCTGCGCCGCGAGATCGATCCGTACGAGGTCTATCGCGATGCCAAGCTGGCCTGGAAGCTGTCCCGCGCCCAACTCGCCGTTTTGCGTGAGCTCTGCGCCTGGCGCGAAAAGGAAGCCCGGGTCCGTGACCTGCCGCGTAACCGGATTATCCGCGAGCATTCGCTGTGGCCGCTGGCGCGCACGCAACCGGACAACCTCGGCGCCTTGGCGAAAATCGAAGACATGCATCCGCGTACCGTGCGTCAGGACGGTCAGTTTCTGCTAGATCTGATCAAGCGCTCTGGCAGTGTGTCGCCTGATCAATGGCCGCCAGCCGTGCCGGAGCCGTTGCCGGTGGATGCCGCTGCACTGCTCAAACAAATGAAGGCCATAGGCCAGGCCGAAGCCGAGCGCCTGAATATCGCGCCGGAACTGATGCTGCGCAAGAAAACCCTGGAAGCGCTGCTCAAGAGCGGCTTCCCCAATGGTCCCTACCAATTGCCTGATTCGCTGCGTGGCTGGCGCCGCGAATTGATGGGCCAGGCGCTGCTCGACAGCCTGGCCACCGCCGGAGAACAGCCTTGAAACGTATTTGTTCCATCTACCGCAGCTCGAAGAGAAACGAAATGTACCTGTATGTGCTCAAGAGCGACGCTCTGGAGCGCGTGCCGGAGCCCCTGATGGCAGCCTTCGGCAAGGCCATCCACGCTTTCGACCTGGTGCTGAGCCCCGAGCGCAAACTGTCGCGCGAGGACATCACGGTCGTGCTGGAAAATCTCGACAAACAGGGTTATCACCTGCAAATGCCGCCTGCCGAAGACGAGTACATCGAGCACCTGCCGGAAGAATTGTTGCGTCGCAACGATCCGATGTGAACGGCAGACAGACTCTGTTCAGAGTGGTTACGAAACACTCATTGATTTTTGCGATGGCAGCGTCGATGGAGCACCGCTCTGTCGGCGGCCGTCTGCACCGTTTTTGAAAGGTTTGAAGCATGCGCGTCCTGATTGCTGAACACGACCACCCCGTGTACGCCCAACTGTTGCGCGAGGCGGCACCGGACCTGGAGGTGCTGACCAGCGGTGATTCCGCCGAACTGGCCAGCCAGGCCGCCGATTGCCCGGTGTGGCTCGGCCAGCCTGATTTGCTGGCGACCCTGTTGCGCCAGGGCCATCAGCCTCAATGGCTGCAATCGACCTGGGCCGGCATCACGCCGCTGCTGGCCGACGGCTTGCCGCGGCACTATCGGCTGACGCGTGCCGTCGGCATCTTCGGCCAGGTCATGGCCGAGTACGTGCTCACGTATATGCTCGGTCACGAACGTGAAGTGCTGGCGCGACTGGTCAGCCAGGTCGAGCGCAAATGGGACAGCCGCCATGGCCAGAGCCTGGCGGGGCGTAAGGTGCTGATCGTCGGCACGGGTGATATCGGTCAAAGTGTCGCGCAGTTCCTCGTGCCGTTCGGCGTCGAGTTGTATGGCGTTGCCAGCAGCGCGCGGGAACAGGCCCCGTTTATCGAAGTCGGTTCACTGGCGGATCTGCCGCGGCTGGTCGGTGAAGTCGATTACGTGGTCAATCTGCTGCCGAACACCGTGGAAACCCACGATATCTACGACGCAGCGCTGTTCAAACAATTCAAGCCGACCGGATTGTTCATCAACGCCGGGCGCGGTGTGGCGGTGGTCGATGCGGATCTGGTGGAGGCCTTGAAGGAAGGGCATCTGGCGGGTGCGGTGATCGACGTGTGCCGTCAGGAGCCGTTACCCCAGCGTCATCCATTCTGGACAGCCTGGGGCCTGCTGCTGACCGGCCACAGTTCGGCACCGACTTCGCCGTCGATGATGGTGAAGCTGTTTGTCGAGAACCTGCGGGCGTATCAGGCGGGAGAGGCGTTGCGCGGGGAAGTGGATTTCGATCGCGGTTACTGATTCACCGCTGATTTTGCCTGGAGCATCAAACCTGTGGGAGCGAGCTTGCTCGCGATAGGGCCTGTACATCCAACATCAATGTTGAATGTCCTGCCGCCATCGCGAGCAAGCTCGCTCCCACAATGTTTTTTGCAGTGGCTCAGAGGGTGAAGTCACCTTCAGCCGCCAACTCGCTCAACGGACGACGCGGGCTGGGTTCTTCGCGGGCTTGCAGGTAGTCCGCCAGGCTCGCCTTGTCCCCCAGCTTGCCCACCGCGACGGCGGCGTGCAGGGCGTAGCCTTCAGGAATGTTCAGCTCCTTGCGGGTCAGTTCCTGGTCGAAACCGGCCATGCCGTGGGTGTGCCAGCCGCTCAGGCTCGCTTGCAAGGCCAGGTGGCCCCAGGCGGAACCGGTGTCGAAGGTGTGCCACAGGGCCGGGGTTTCTTCGCTGGCGCCAGGCGCGGTGAAGGTGGTTTTCGAAATCACGATCACCAGGGCCGAAGCATGTTGCGCCCAGCTGCGGTTGAATTCGTTCAGCAGGCCCAGGTAGCGCTCCCAGTTCGGCGTGTCGCGACGTGCGTAAAGGAAGCGCCAGGGTTGCGAGTTGTAGGCCGAGGGTGCCCAGCGGGCGGCTTCGAAGAAGCTCAGCAGGGTTTCCTCTGGAATCGTTTCGCCAGTGAAGGCGCGGGGCGACCAGCGGTCGGTGAACTGAGGGTGAATGGCGTAATCGGCAACGCGTGGGTTGGCACTCATCATGAGATTCCTTGCTACGTTTGAAAGTGGGAGCGACGCAAAACCCTACTTGGCAGCGCAAAAACTGACAAGCCCGTTCTACCGACAGTCGCCAATGCTTGGCCCGCGGGCCTTCGGGCACTAGACTGGCGGCCTTTTCACCACCTGATGTCGATGCTCGAACCATGGCCGCCAAAGTAGAACCGTTCTGGATACGCAAGACCCTCGATCAACTCGATCAGGAGGAATGGGAGTCGCTGTGCGACGGCTGTGGATTGTGCTGCCTGCAAAAGCTTGAAGACGAAGACGACAACAGCGTCTATTACACGCGCATCGCCTGCAAACTGCTGGACCTGAAAACCTGCCAGTGCACGGACTATCCCAACCGTCGTGACTCTGTGCCGGACTGTATCCAGCTCACGCCGGGCAAGGCCGACGAATTCAAATGGCTGCCACCGACCTGCGGCTATCGCCTGGTCAGCGAAGGCAAGGACCTGCCGCTGTGGCATCACCTGGTGTGCGGTGATCGCGATGCCGTGCATCACGAGCGGATTTCCCAGTCCGGGCGCATGCTCGCCGAAGGCAGCGTGCCGGAAGATGATTGGGAAGATCACCTGATTTTCCGCGCAGGCTGATGGCCTGAGGATCAACATTTCACGAAGGAGTGTGTATGGCTGTGGGATGGCGGCAGGCGTGGATCCTTGGATTACTGGCCGTGAATTCGCCCGTATGGGCAGCGAACAAGGTCAATCTGGATTATCACGTGCGCCTGTTGCCCCAGAGCGATCAGGCAGAAGTGCGCCTGACGCTCGCCCAGGGTTCGGCGGTACGCAGCCTGGATTTCGACCTCGGCGACGGCAGCCACTACAGCGATTTCAAGGCCGACGGCCAATGGCAACTGACCCTTGGCGAGGCGGCGCGCGGTATCTGGCGTCCGACTGCCGACAAGGCCAGCCTGACTTACCGAGTGAATATCAACCACGGGCGCAAGAACGGCAGCTTCGACACGCGCATGACGCCAAACTGGGCATTGATGCGCGGCGACGATCTGGTGCCGGCTGCCAGACTCGATCAACAGGACGGCATCGAACTGGTTGCACGCCTTGAATTCGAGCTGCCCGGTGGCTGGAAAAGCGTTGAAACCGCGTGGCCACGGATTGGCCAGAACAAGTTCCGTATCGATAACCCTTCCCGACTGTTCGACCGGCCCACGGGCTGGATGCTCGCCGGCCAGCTCGGTAGCCGCCGTACTCGTCTGGGCGAGACCGAAGTGACCGTCGCCTCGCCGCTGGGGCAGGGTATGCGCCGCATGGATGTGCTGACCCTGCTGACCTTCGTCTGGCCGCAAGTGCAGGCGCTGTACCCGCGACACCCGGGCAAACTGCTGATCGTCGGGGCCAATGATCCCATGTGGCGCGGCAGCCAGTCGGCGCACGAGTCGATCTACCTCAACAGTCGCCTGCCGTTGGTCAGCGAAAGCGGCACCAGTGCCCTGGTCCGTGAGTTGGCCCAGATGTTCGGGCGGATCAACGGCACCCAGCGCAGTGACTGGATCAGCGAAGGCTTTGCCGAGTATTACGCTATCGAACTGGTGCGTCGGGCCGGCGGCATGAGCGATGAGCGCTTTGAGAACCTGCACGGCAAACTGCTCAGGATCGGCCAGAAAGTCACCACACTGCGCGGTGAGCAGATCAACCCGGTGCAGGTGGCCAGGGCGGTGGTGTTGCTGCAGGAGCTGGACCGCGAGATTCGCCTGAAAACCCACAACAAGCGTTCGCTGGATGACGTGCTGCGCGGGGCGATGCGGCTGGGGGATATCGATACCCAGGCGTTTGTTCAGCTCAGCGAGAGCGTGATCGGTGGTTCTTCAAAAGTACTGAGTACTGAGTTGATTCAGTGAGTCCGTCATCGTCGGAACGCCGCCCGGAGCAAGCTCGCTCCCACAATGATTGGAGGTGAACGCAATTGTTGTGAACGCCACATAACCCTGTGGGAGCGAGCTTGCTCGCGATAGGGCCATCAGCCCCACCGGACGATCCGGATCAAACCCCGGTCTTCGGTGACTTCAACGAATCATTGCCCGTAACCGTCGCGGTTTTGGTCGCCGCCTCGGCGTTGGCCTTCAACTGGCTCAGTTCTTCACCCGCCCGCTGAATTTTCGCCCGCACGTTGTTCATGTCCTGACGGCTTTTCTCCAGCAGGCTTTTCGCCGAACTGTGGCCGGTAATGCCGCGCGCCAGGGCCACGCCACCGATGGCCACCTGGATCAGGCCAAAGATCCCGCCACGCCGCAGGCCCTTGCCCACCATCACCACGCCGCCGGCCAGGGAGCCGATGCGTTCCCAGCCTTGCACGTTTTGTTCGGAGGGGCTCTGGAACGGGGTGGATTCGATACGCTCGACGCGTTTGAGTTCGCTCATGGTCTGTCTCCAGGCTTGGGTGATCGATAGTCAAGCTGACCGCCAGGGCAGGCAGCTCGTTCAATCGGATGTGCGGCGATTCAGCGGAATTTTGGCCCCGATCGGGTATTGAGCCCCTTGGACATACGGTCGTAGAGCACGACGTTGACCGTGGCGGCCAGGTTCATGCAACCGGTGGTAGGAATGTAGACCACGTCCTCGCACCAGTCGCGAATCTCTTTATCCAGCGATCCGTCTTCCGGGCCAAAGATATAGAGCGCGCGATCCGGGTGGGTGTATTCCGGCAACGGGCGCGCGCCTTCGACCAGTTCCACGGCGACGGGCACACAGTTGAGCGGCAGGATTTTCTTCAGGTCGTCGATGCCGATCAGCGGGATGTCGTAGTGAACGCGCTTGGTATCGGTGACGAAGTCGGCGGCGCGCTCATAGCGCTTGCCGGTGTAGAACACCGACGCCACGCCATAACAGCCAGCGGCGCGCATCACCGAACCGACGTTCTCCGGTGATTTGGGGTTATACAAACCAATGCAGCTGTACCGTTTGTCTGCCACGAGCGGGGTGCCTTTCGGGAAAAAAGCGCGATTATACGGGGATTGGGGCGGGGGTGTTCGGTTTGAGATTGGTGGTGCCTGAACCATGGCTATCGCGAGCAGGCTCACTCCTACAGTTGATCTGGGGCGTTCACAAAATCAACTGTAGGAGTGAGCCTGCTCGCGATGAGGCCGGTTCAGGCACTGAAGATCTTTAATCTTCTTTTTTCATCAACCCCGCCAACGCCGCAAAAGGATTGTGCGTGGCCTTGGCGATTTTTGGCGTGCTCAGCGAGCCTTCGTCGAAATACTGCTGGTCGGTATAACGCGAGTGTTCGTTATCGTGGCAGTACAGGCACAACAACTCCCAGTTCGAGCCGTCCTGCGGGTTGTTGTCGTGGTTGTGGTCGCGATGGTGCACGGTCAGTTCGCTCAGGCGCTTGCCGGAGAACTCACGGGCGCAGCGGCCACAGACGTGCGGGTACATCTTCAGGGCCTTGTCGCGATAGCCCATTTCCTTGTCGCGCTGGTTGTCGGCGAGGATGCGATCCAGCTTCGAAGTGTTGGTCGGGGTGGACGAACTCATGGGTTCACCTTTGTAAAATGACTAATGACGGTATTAAGCGAAGTTTAGCTCAGCCCTTGAGCTTCTCGGCAATCCAGATGGTGTGGCGGGTGCCTTTGTTGCCATGGGCGAAGACCTGCACTTCCTCGGCCTTGAAGCCGGCTTTCTTCAGTTTGTCGGAAAATTGCCGGTCCGCGCTGGCCGACCAGACGGCCAGCACACCTTTTGGTCTCAGGGCCTTGGCGCAGGCACTGAGGCCGCCGGCGGAGTACAGCCAGCTGTTGGCTTTCTGGGTCAGGCCTTCGGGGCCGTTGTCGACATCGAGCATGATGGCATCGAAACCCTGGGGTTCGGCTTGCAGGACTTTGGCCACGTCTTCCATGCGAATCACGGTCCGCGGGTCTTGAAGCGGGTTTCCGGCTTTCTCGCCGAGTGGCCCGCGATTCCATTCCACAACGCCAGGCACCAATTCAGCAACCACCACTTCGGCGGTCTTGCCCAGGTGCTTGAGCGCCGAAGCGAGAGTGAAGCCCATGCCCAGGCCACCGATGAGCACCCGTGAATCCGGTCGACCGGCGACTTTGCGACACGGGATCTCGGCCAGGGCATCTTCGGAGCCGTGCATGCGCGTATTCATCAATTGTCCGCCATCGCCGCCCTGGATCTTGATGACAAAATCCTCGCCGTATTCGAACAGGCACAGGGCACCGCCGTTTTCAGGAATGGGAGTGGTGTCCAGCAGAACGAAACGTTTCATGGGGCTCACTTGAAGAAAATTGGCAGAACACGGGAGGGCAAACAGACGCAGTTGGGAGTAGCCTGTTTATGACGACAAGGTCAACGGAGCCATTGATGAAGCGCACCATTCTAACGGTCATTGCCCTGGCCGCGCTCTCGATAACTGCAGTGCAGGCTCAACAGCTGCAACCGATTCCCGTCAGCCCCGCGCCGATACCCGGTTCGCCCGGCACCGCGACGCCCACGCCGTACCCGCAAATCAGCCCGGCGCCTTTGCCTAAAGTCGGACCCGGCAGTAGCGGCCCGCCGTTGGTGCCGATTGAAATGCCGAGCCCGCCGACCAAGGATCAACCGATACCGGGCCTTGCGCCCAATCCGCCGAAACCCAAGTCGCCGGGTGGCTAGACCTGCTGCGAAAGCAGTTGGCCGTCGGCCATGCGCAGGCGTTTGGACAGGGATACGGCGAGGGCACGGATGATCTTGGCGGCGATTTTCGGTGCATCGTTGAGCATCTTTTCCAGCGAGTCCTTGCCCAGATTGAGCAACTGGCAGTTGCTGGCGGCCACACAACTGGCCGAGCGCCGTTCGCCGTCGAGCACGGCCATTTCGCCGAACGAGCGGCCGCTGCGCAACGTGGCGATGGTGACGCGTTGCCCGTCGGCGGTGGCTTTCTGCACTGCCACTTGACCTGTGTGGATGATGCACATGAAGCTGCCGGCATCACCCTCCTGGAAGATTTCCTCGCCCTGGGCAATGGTGCTGATACTGAAGTAGCCCGAAGCCGCGACGAAGTCCGCCGGCAGCAGTTGATTGAACAGGCCGCAATCCATCAGCCAGTCGCGAATTTCGTTGTTCAGAAAGGTTGATTCAGGCATGTCGTCACGGTCTTTTTTGTGTTTGTTGCTGACTCGAATTTGAATTCACCGAAAATCCCTTGTGGGAGCGAGCTTGCTCGCGATTGCGGCTTCACAGGCAACGGTAATGTTGATTGTGCTGACGCCATCGCGAGCAAGCTCGCTCCCACAGGGTACAGGTGTTGTATCGGCTACCAGCGTCCGAAATTAAGACCGGCGCACCGCGCCAGGTTCCTCAGGCAATGCCCAAAACCTTGAACAAAAATGCATATTCGAGTGCTACGTCACGCAATCCCTGATATCGACCGCTCATCCCGCCATGCCCGGCACCCAGTTCCGTCTTGAGCAGCAGGGGATTGCTGTCGGTCTTGGTCGCGCGTAATTTCGCCACCCACTTGGCGGCTTCCCAATACTGCACACGGCTGTCGTTGTAACCGGCGATCACCAGGGTCGCCGGATAAGCTTGCGCGGTGACGTTTTCGTACGGGGCGTAGGCCTTGATCCGATCATGGACGTCAGGTTCTTCAGGGTTGCCCCACTCGTCGTATTCCGTGACGGTCAATGGCAGGTCAGGGTCGAGCATGGTGTTGAGTACGTCGACGAACGGTACTTCGGCGATGGCGGCGCCAAACAACTCCGGCCGTTGATTGAGCACCGCACCGATCAGCAAGCCACCGGCGCTGCCGCCGCTGATCGCCAACTGCGGGGCAGTGGTAAAACCCTGGGCGATCAGGTGTTCGGCGCAGGCGATAAAGTCGCTGAAGGTGTTGTGCTTGTGCTCCTGCTTGCCGGCGCGATACCAGGCTTCCCCGAGTTCGCCACCACCACGCACGTGGGCAATGGCAAAGGCCATGCCGCGATCCAGCAGGCTCAGGCGTGCGTGGGAAAACCACGGGTCGAGGCTTTCGCCATAGGCGCCATAGCCGTAGAGGTACAGCGGCACGGGTTTGCCGAGGTCTGCGCGCTTGATCACCAGGCTGATGGGCACTTGCGTACCGTCCGGTGCAGTGGCCCACAGACGCTGGCTGACGTAGGCCTCGGCATCGAACGGGCCGAGCACTGGAGTTTGCTTGAGCACTTTCTGCTCGCCAGAGGCCAGGTCCAGTTGGCGGATTTGCGCCGGACGGTTCAACGCTTCGTAGCGCAGGCGAATCCGCTCGCTTTCGAACTCCAGGCTGTTTTGTACGTGCAGGCTGTAGGCCGCATCCGGCAGTTGCACGCGATAGGGCGCCAGGCCCTGTGGGTGAACCTCAATGACCGGCAAGCCGCCGACCCGCAGGCTGAGGGTCATGGCCCCGGTGTTCAGGCTGATGCCGTCGATCATCACCGTGTCGCTGTGGGGGATCAGGTTCTGCCAGTCGGCTTCGGTCGGCGCGGCGCCGGTATCGGTGGCTTTGTACAGGGCGAAATTGATGCCGTCACGGTTGCTGCGAATGAACCAGGTCCGTTGACCGTCGAGTACGCCGTGGTCGACGTCGTACTCATGATCCTCAACCCGTGGTGCCAGGCAGGTGAACGCCTGCTGGGGCTGGGCGGCATCGAGGGCCCAGACTTCGCTGGTGGTCTTGCTGCCCACCGACAGCAGCAGTTGCTGTTCGGAACTTGAGCGGTAGCAATGCATGAAGAAGCGGCCGTCCGGCTCATGGAACACTTCTTCGGCTGCCGTGCCGTCCAGGCGATAGCGATACAGCTTGTGCGGGCGATGGGTGTCGTCCAGTTCACCAAAGAACAGCGTCAGACTGTCGTTGGCCCAGGTCATGCTGCCGTCGCAGTCCTGGAATTCCAGTTCACTGATACGGCCGTCGGACAGTTCCTTCACGAACAGCGTGTAAATCTCGTCGCCGCTGGAGTCGATGCTGTAGGCCAGGCGCTGATGGTCCGGGCTGATGCTGAATGCACCCAGGGAAAAGAAGCCGCCATTGGCCAGCTCGTTGGGGTCCAGCAGCAGTTGTTCGCGGCTTTCGTCGAGGGTCAGGCTGTCGTCGGCCGGACGCGGGCAGCGGAAGTGCCGGGCGTACTCGTCGCCCGCCATGGTGCGGGTGTAGTACAGATACGGTCCCCACGGCGAGGGCAGGGACAAATCGGTCTCGAGAATCCGCCCTTTGATCTCTTCGAACAGGGTTTCACGCAGCCCGGCCTGGTCGGCGGTCTGCGCTTGCTGGTAGCTGTTTTCGGCTTTCAGGTAGTCGAGCACTGCCTCGGTGTCGCGCTCTTGCAGCCAGGCATACGGGTCGGAGCCTTCAGCCTTGTGGGCGATTGGAGCGTCGTGAATGTTGGCGGATAGGGGCATGAGAAACTCTCGAACTCGTTACGAAATAGGTTTGGAACCTGTGGGAGCGAGCTTGCTCGCGATGAGGCCGGTACACCCAACATCAATGTTGACAGACAGTCCGCCATCGCGAGCAAGCTCGCTCCCACAGGTCCTGTGTCTTGACCTACTGCCATTTGGCAAGCCTGACGGGCGAAAAGCCGTTATCATAAGCGCCTCTTTGCCTGCCTTGCCATGGACACCATGACCGAGAACGACTATCTGATCGCTTGGGGCCTCTACGCCTTTGCCGCTTTGGGCTGCCTGTTGGTGTGGATGCGCTTGACCCGCTGGATGTGGCGCTGGCTGCGTGAGCCGCTGCGGCTGGCGATGGCCGTGCTGCTGTTCAGCCCGACCATCATCGACCCGGTCAAGGACAAAGTCGCGCCGGCCGTCGCCATTACCGCCCTCGACCTGCTGTTCAAGGTCGGCAACAACGCCTGGCGGGCGATTTCCGATCTGTTCATGTACGGCATGATCGCGTTCGGCCTCTATCTGGTGCTGGTGGCGATCCGTTTCCCTATCGAGCGCGCCTCCAACCTCCGCAAGGAACAGGCTGCCGCCGCCAAAGCCGCCGTCCACGCCGACGAGCCGGAGGAGGATCAACCGTTTGGCGGTGCCGGTGATGATCGCTACGGTCGTCCTCCCGTGCCGAGCAGTCCTCAGCGGATGCGAGTTGAACCCCGTCTGTAACCTTGCCCCTGCGATTGAGCGAGAGTCCGAGCATGTGTGAGTTATTGGGCATGAGCGCCAATGTCCCGACCGATATCGTGTTCAGCTTTACCGGGCTGATGCAACGAGGCGGTCGCACCGGCCCACACCGCGATGGCTGGGGCATTGCCTTCTATGAAGGCCGTGGGCTGCGACTGTTCCAGGACCCGGCGGCAAGCTGTGAGTCGGAAGTCGCGAACCTGGTACAGCGCTATCCGATCAAGAGCGAAGTGGTGATCGGGCACATCCGCCAGGCCAACGTCGGCAAGGTCTGCCTGTCCAACACGCATCCGTTCGTCCGTGAACTGTGGGGACGCAACTGGTGTTTCGCCCATAACGGCCAGTTGGCGGATTTTCAGCCCGCAGCCAGTTTCTATCGCCCCGTGGGTGATACCGACAGCGAAGCGGCGTTCTGCGATTTGCTCAACCGCGTGCGTGCGGCGTTCCCCGAGCCCGTCGAGGTCGAAGCGTTGCTGCCAGACCTGGTGGCCGCTTGCGCCGAATACCGCAGCAAAGGCGTATTCAACTGCCTGCTCAGCGATGGTGACTGGTTGTTCTGCTATTGCTCGACCAAACTGGCGCAAATCACCCGTCGCGCGCCGTTTGGCCCGGCACGCTTGAAAGATGTCGACGTGATCGTCGATTTTCAGGCCGAAACCACACCGAACGACGTGGTCACCGTCATCGCCACCGAACCCCTCACCGAAAACGAAACCTGGACCCGCTACGAACCGGGTCAATGGAGCCTGTGGCGACGCGGTGAATGCGTCAGCCAGGGCCAGACCTCATAAGGATTCAACCCCCATGTTGCTCAGTTATCTACGGCTGGTGTTGTTTGCGGCCGGCTTGTTGATCGGTGTCCAGGTGCCGGGGTTCATCAGCGATTACGCCAAGCGGGTCGAGGCGCATCTGATCGAGGCCCAGGCCGGGTTGAGCGGGTTCCAGAACACCGCCAATCAGTTTTTCAAGGGCGACATGCAGGCTCTGGTCGCGCATTACCGCGCCAGCGAAGACCCGATTTTCCGCAGCGATGCCGACAGCCTGAGCAACCTGTTGACCCGCCAACTGGCGTTGGACAAGCAGTTCCAGGCGATGCAGGGGCCGTGGTACATCCGTTTCCTGCAAGTGGCGCTGGCTGCCGATCCGGACATCCGCAAGGAAACCTGGAATGGCTACGGCTACCAGATCCTGTTGACACCCGAGGCGATGAGCTGGGGTATGAGCGGCGCATTGTTGCTGTCGTTTGGCCTCGAATGCCTGTTCCGACTGATCGACTGGGTGGTGCTGGGCGGCAAGCGTCTGCGCCAGAGCCGGCCGATCGAGGAGCGGGATTTGCGCGGCTTGTAACACCGTCGAACGTCAAGGAGCCGGCAAGCCGGCTCCTTGCTTGATTACCAATCAATCGAATAGGTCATGCTCAAGGTACGGCCTTCGGCGTTGGGGAATGGCGCTCTGGCGTTGGCCTGGGCGAACAGGTTGACGTACGTGCGGTTCGTCAGGTTGTACACCCCGCCTTCCAGGCGACCGACCGGCAAGTACACGGAGCCGAGCAGGTCCACCAGCGTATAGCCATCGATGTCGCGCCCGTTGTTGTCCTTGGCGGCAGCGTCGTAACTGGACAGGTGCATGCCTTGCAGGCGCAGGGTGTAGTCGTCTTCGGCGTAGCCGACGAACAGCGTGGTCTTGGCCGGTGAAATGCGTGTCGCCGGCAGATCGATCCATTTCCCGTTCTGCTCGGTTTCGCCTTTGGCCCAGGCATAGGTGCCACCCACCGACCAGTGATCGGTCGCGAGGTAGGTCAGGCTGTTTTCGATGCCGCGAACCCGCTCCTTCTGGTTGATCAGACGCAAGACACGGTCATTGGCATCGTAAAACTGAGTCACGTCCGAGGTGTTTTCATAGACGGTGACGTCGGCCTGCCACCGGTCCCAATCACCGCGCCAGCCCAGCTCGTAGCTGTCGACCTTGATGGCCTGGGCGTTGAGGCTCTGGATGTCGAAGGTGCTGTTCACGTCACGCAAGAAGCGCTGGATGTCCGGCAGCGAAAACCCCTGGCTGTAATTGGCGAAGACGTCCTGATGTTCACTCAGGTGATAGACCGCGCCCAGGTTATAGAGCGTCGCGTCGTATTTGAGGGTGTCACCGGGCAGGATGGCGCGTACGCCGGTCTGGACGATCTGACCGTAAGCGATGCTGTCGGAGACCTCGCTTTCGATCCATTCGCGGCGCACACCGCCACGCAAGGTCCAGTCTCCGATGTCCCAGGACATCTGCCCGAACAGCGCCTTGGTGGTGGTTTCGATATCCGGGCCCATCTCGTAAGTGGTGCCGGTCTTGGTGTAGGTCAGCCCTTTGAGGGTGTATTGGTCACCGCGCTGGCGGGAGCGTTCGTGATCATAGTCGGCGCCCCAGACCAGGTTGCCCGTGGCGCTGCCGATGGCCGGCAACGGCGTGTCGATGGCCGCACGCAGGCCGTAGACATCCTGCACGCTGTTGTTGTCGGCGATCCCGGCCTTGCCCCGCGACAGGTCCGGGAAGAACAGCGCGTCGGCCCGGCGCCAGTAGCTTTCCAGTTGCAGGCCCTGGCCATAGAAGTCGTTGTCGGTGTAGTTGAGGTTGGCCGCCTGGTTATGGGTGTAGGGCTGGTCGTCGAGTTTCAGTCCTTTGACCGCCACGGCCTCTTGCAGGTTTTTCGGGTCTTTTGTGAAGTCAGTGTCCTGCTGGTCCTTGTAGTCCTGCAGCGACAGGCTGAGTTTTTTATCGGCATCCAGTTCGTAACCGAAACGACCTTGCAGGTCGTAGGTGTCGGTGTCCATGTTGCTGCCCTGGGAGGTGTCCTGAGGGATGCGATTGCCGTTGCCGTCGTACTGATCGTTGCGCTGGGTCAGGTCGGCGGACACGTACCAGTCCAGGGCATCCTTGCGCCCGGTCGCACTCTGAAAGGCCTCGTAGGCGAAACCCTTGCTGTTGAGATTGTTGCCGGTAGTCAGGCCCAGTTTGCTGCTGTAGGCAAGGTCCTGACCCTGGTTGCGCTTGGTGATGATGTTGATGATGCCGCCCGAAGCGCCGGCTCCATAAATGCTGCTGGCGCCGGAAACCACCTCGATGCGTTCGATACTGGCCGGCGCGATGCTGTTGAGCTGGCGGAAGTTGTCACGCGTGGCGTTCTGCGACACGCCGTCGATCAACACCAGCATGTTGCGCCCGCGCAGGGTCTGGCCGAAGTTGCTCATCCCGCCGCTGGACGGCGCCAGGCCGGGAACCAGCTGCCCCAGAATGTCGGAGACCCGACGCCCGGCGCCACTCTGTTGGCGGATCTGTTGTTCGTCGATCACCTGGACCGAGCCTGGAATCGAGGCAATGGTCGCTTCGCTGCGCGTCGCGGAAACGACGGTGGCTTGCATGTTCAATGTGCCGGGCTGCTGGTCGGTGTCCTCGGCCCAGGCCTGGGCGCTGACGGAGCCGAGCAACGGAATCAACAARGAAAGTTTGGTTCGGGTCATGAATTGGTCTTTTTTTTAGTCGTGATAAGTGTGGGTAGACAAGATTGCGGGATCAGGCGTGGAGGTGAATGAGCGCACCCAACGGATCCCGATGGCGGCCAGTGCGTAGGTCAACGCCACCAGCCAGAAACTGTGGGCCAGCCCGACCAGCCCCATGCCGATCCCGCCGAGGACGGCACCAAGCAGAGCGCCAGCCTTGGCCGCGCTGTTGCCCAGGCCGAGGGCAAAACCCTGTTGGCTTGACGACACGGTGTTGGCGATCAGCGCATAGGCGACGGGGAGCAGTGCGCCTTGCCAGATGCCCCAGACCAGCCGGCTGACGAGAAACCCCAGCCATTCGCTGGCCAGTGCCGTGGCCGCTAGCGTCAGGGCGCAGAGCCAGGCAACGCCTTCGATGACGCGCAAGGTGTAAGCCGGCTGCCAGTGGTCGAACAGACGCCCCCACAGCGGGGCGGAGATGGCCAGGGTCGCTGCACTCGCCGCGTAAGTAGCGCCGATCAGCCAGCCCGGCGCGTGCAGAATGTCGGCGACGTACAGCGCGTAGAAAGGCTGCGRCATCATCTTCGCGGCTTGAATCAACACGATTACCAACAGGATTCCACCAAGCCAGCCTTTAGGCAGGGCCACCGGCGCAACCGGTTTCTTCGTCGAGGTTCGCGCCTTGTCGGCCGGCAGGAAAAAACTCCCCAGTGCACACAGCAGGCAAATCGCCGTCGCGCCATAACAGAGCAGGGCAAACCCCGAGATGTCCATCAGCCAGCCGCCCAGTACCGGGCCGATCAACGAGCCGACGGCGGTCGCCGATTGCAGACGGGCCAGGGTGTGACCGCGCCGGGAGCTGTCGCAGCAGGCCAGGGCATAGGCTTGCGCGGCGGCGATAAACCCGGCCAATGCGCCTTGCATCACGCGAATGCCCACCAGCAGCCACGGGTCGAGGGTAATCGCCGCCAGCCCCTGGCACAGCGCAAGTGCCAGCAACGCCCGAACGATCATCGGCTTGTGCCCGGTGCGATCACCCAGCCGTCCCCACGCTGGCGTCAGCAGCATGGCCGCCAGCATCGGGCCGGCATACACCAGCGCCGATAGCAGCGCGGTGTAGCCGGCGCCCTCTGGCCCAAGCAGATGCTGGATCTGCAAGGGCCAGAACGGGCCGCTCATTTCCATGGCGCCCATGGAGACAAACTGGATGACGATCAGCAGTCGCAACGCACGACCATCAGCGAGCATCGGCGTTGGTTCGCAGCGGATTACTCAGGCGTCCGACGATGTCGGCGTGGCTGTCGTGCAAGCGCATGCGCATGAACGATTTGGCCGGCCAATCCTGTTCCAGCAGGGCCTGGCGCTCGCTTTCCCAGCGTGCCGGTTCGACGTGCTCGCGCACGCTCTCGAAGCACTGTTCAACGTGCATGGCCAAACGCTCCCAAAGGCTGTTTTCCGGCACATTCCAGTGGCGGGCGCAGAGCAACGTCAACTCACCGAGATGGCACATGAACGTGGTGTGCAGGAGCTTGTCGCGGACAAAACCGGCGTCGTCGTACAGGGTCATTTCCGGATCGTGCAGCTGGATATCCAGACCCTTGGCGTGCAGGGTTTTGCGATCGATGCGAATGTCGCCGAAGTCACGCAGCAGCAACCGATTCAACTGCCCGTCAGCGCCCATCACCATGAAGCTGTTTTGCTGGTGCGCTTCGAACGCCACGCCATACATCAGGTAGATGCCCAGCAGGCTCGGGACGGCAATCGACAGGTAATCATCGAAGAACGCCAGCATGGCCGCGCTGTCGTCACGACCCTGAGCCAGTTGTACCCAGTCACGCAGCAACGGCTGTTCGAATTCGTTGACGGCGAACAGGCTGCCGACCGGCACGGCCAGCTCGCCTTCTTGCAGCAGGGTCAGCGGGTTGTCGCGGTATAGCACGGCGGCATGTCGGGACCGTTCGTCATTGGCCGGTTGTGGCGCGTAATGAACGCCGATGCGCTCCGGCACGATGTTCAGCAGGCGCTGAATCCGCGGTTCATGATCGAGAATCTGCAATATCAGTTGGCTGATGCGCGGTCCCATCCGGGCCGAGCGCGGCGACACGGTGCGCTGCACGCTGGTCAGGCGCAAGGCCACCGGCAGTTTGACCATCGGCGCAACGCGGCTGGCCTCTGGTACGACCGTGCGGAAAGACATGGTCGGGTGGCCGGTGAAAGCAACGATGTCGGTGACGATCAGCAGGTTGTCGGCGATCTCGCCGGCGAACGAATTGGTCAGTTCTTCATTGACTTGCCATGGGTGCGACGGCAGCGGGAGGTAGTCCGTTGCCTCCAGGCCCCGTTGCTGCAAATGGCGCTGCAATTGTTCGGCGGCCTGCGGGAAGTGGCCCTGCCACCAGTCCCGGTAATCGGCGGTGCCGGCCAGTGACTCGACGTGGGCGTACTGACGGTGCAGGGCGCACAGCACAATTGGAAAACTCGCTTCGAATTCCGGCGAGAAAGCGATGACCTGTGCAGCGCTCAAGCCCAGTTTGGTCTTGTAGTTCGGATGCCAGGGGTGGCCGAGCGTGCCCCACTGTTCGAGCAGTGACGTCGGGTTCTGGTGGTTGGGGCTGGCTTTGAGCCAGGCGAGCAGATTGTCGTCGTGCTCGGTGTCGATCTGCTCTCTCAGGCGCTCGGTCCATCCATGGTGGAACGCCAGGCACAGGGTGTCGTTGCTGTAGCTATCGTCCAGTTCGCGGGCCAGACGTTCCAGTACCTGCGGGGAGGCGGGCGGGTTGAGCTGAGTGCTGAGGTGAGCGAGCAGTTCGCTGGGCAGCTGGATTTTGTGGGGCAGGCTGTCGGGGGTGTGCAGGACGATGCTGCCGCGAACGTCCCAGCTGTTCATTCTTCCGCCCGACAGGTGATCGAAGCAAAGCTTCGCACCGTCGCCAAGCGGCAGCCAGCAACGACTGTCGTCGTCGTATTCGCAGGCGTCGGGGTTGATCAGACCTTCGCGAAACAGCGCCTGGATCAGGCGTTGGAAGCAGCGCTGGGCGGCGGGCTCCAGGGCATTGCTCAAATGGTCGAGGGTGATGCGGTGGGACTGGAAGGCCGGAGTGCCGAGGGCTTCGCTCCAGTTTGAGAGCAATTGCTGCTGTTTTTGCGTGTAAGCGCGCATCGAGTCCGACTCCTTCTGGACAGTGGTTTAGCTGAATGCGCGCAGAGAATACATTTTCCAAATAATAATGCAAATGATAGTAGTTCCTACTTGTAGTATGAGGAACTCCTTTTCAGAGACCGACGAGGGGTTTGCTCAAGACCATGTAGCGCTCTCCCACCTTCCGCGCATACTCCTCCAACACCTGCTGACACAACGCCACAATCTCCTCGACCCACTCAACGCCCACCCGCCACGACACCACCACCTGCAAGTCGGGTGGTCGCTGATCGATGTCCAGCAAGGTCAATTCACTACGCGCCAGTTCCTCGGCCACCAGCACCGGCGGCAACGCGCCAACGCCAAAACCGTCGCGCAGCAGCCGGGTAATCGCCGACACCGAGTTCACGCAGTTCAACCGTGGCGTCATCACGCCATTGGCCTGCATCAGGGCGAGCACTTCCTGATGCGGGTGGGAGTTTTTCGAGTAGGTAATGATCCGCTCTTTCGCCAGATCGGCGACGCCTGAATACTCACGGTTGTACAGGGAATTGCTGGCCACAATCCAGCCCATGGGGTGGCTGGCCAGTTCCAGGCTGCGCACGCTTTCCTGGCGCAGCAGGTCGGTTTGCAGGATCACGTCGAGAAAGCCTTTTTGCAGCTGATCGCAGAGGTTGAGCGAGGTATCGGCCACCAGCTCGATTTCCACCAGTGGGTAGTGATCAGTCATCTGCGCCACCAACGGGCTGAGCCAGGTGTGGATCACCGTGTCCATCACGCCGATGCGCACCCGTCCGGCCTTGCTCGAGCGGGTTTCGATCGACTGCTTGAGTGCCTGCATGGTGTCCATCATTTGCTCGGCGTAATCGAGCACTTTAAGGCCCTCCGGCGTCAGGCTCACGCCGCGCGAATCCCGCAGAAACAGCTTTACCCCAAGCTCGCCTTCAAGCACTGCGATGCGGCTGGAAATCGAGGCCTGAGTAGTGAAGAGCTTGTCAGCGGTCAGGCGGAAACTCTTGAGTCGGGCGACCCAGACGAAGGTCTCGAGAAACTTCAGGTTCATGGGATAAAGATTTCTTATGTCTAAGGCGGGTTTTTATTAGTTGGACGCAGCAGGGGCGCGCGTCCAAGAATCGACGCATCCGGTTCCCACGATAGGCGTCGTCGGGGCTCAGAACAATACCAATAAAATCAGCGCGGAGATTTGCCATGAGTGCGCCCGACACCCCCGCCATCCCGAAAGCCTCGGCCCGTCCGGGACCTTTCGACTGGTATCGCAACATCAATCAGCAGGAACGCCGCACGTGATCCTCGCGGCCCTGAGCCTGCCAGAAACCCGTGGCAAGCAACTCGACGCCCGGTAACTGATAACCTGCGGGCTTGTCTTACAGATATGTCCCGCAGCTAAAAAGAATAAAGCCTACAGGAGTGTTCAGCGTGAGCCGCCTGCTATTGAACTGTGACATCGGCGAGAGTTTCGGCAACTGGACCATGGGTCTGGACGCAGAAATCATGCCCTTTATCGATTGCGCCAACATCGCCTGCGGTTTTCACGCCGGCGATCCGAGCGTCATGCGCAAGACCGTCAGCCTGGCCCTCAGCCACGGTGTGCAAGTTGGCGCGCATCCGGCCTATCAGGATCTGGTGGGATTCGGCCGCCGTTCGATGGCGTATGCCACCCAGGAGCTTCAAGACATTCTGCATTACCAGATCGGCGCCCTCGACGGCATCTGCCGGGCCCAGGGTGGTCGGGTCAGTTACGTCAAACCCCATGGCGCGATGTACAACGACATGATGGCCAACCCGGCGCAGTTGCGCGCCGTGCTGCAAGCGGTGGCGTCCTATGACCGCAACCTGCCGCTGATGTTGATGGCAACCCGCGACAACAGCGCCGCCCAACAACTGGGTGATGAATACGGCGTGACGCTGTGGTTCGAGGCCTTCGCCGACCGTGCCTACGACAGTGCCGGCAGGCTGGTGTCGCGACAACTGCCGGGAGCGGTGCATCACGACCCGGAAACAATTATCGAGCAAGCGCTGACCATTGCTCGTGGTGAAAACCTGACTGCCAGTGACGGCAGCGCCCTGCATTTGCGGGCCAATACCCTGTGCGTACACGGCGACAACGCCAGTTCGGTCGCTGCCGTGCAACGCATCCGTGAAGCCTTGAACCGGCAGAGCGCGTCATGAAACTGCGGGTGGAAGTGGTGGCGCTGGATTGCCTGATGGTGCGCCTGTTCGATGAAATTGCCGAAACCAACATGCCGTGGATGCTGGCGGCCAGTGAAAGTCTGCGGGCGGCATTCGGTGAGCATTTGATCGATCTGGTGCCGTCCTACACCACCTTGATGGTGCATTACGACTTGACCGCGCTGAGTCCCGCCCAGGCCCGGGAGTTAATCGCCCAGGCGCTGATCGATCTGTCGCCTAACGCTCATGCCCGCGGTAAATGTCATGTGTTGCCGGTGTGGTACGACTTGAGCGTCGGACCGGAGCTGAACCTGTTGTCGCAGCGCAGCGGGATGGCGGTGGAGGAGGTGATCCGTCGTCACAGCGAGCGTGAATATCAGGTGTTCGCCCTGGGCTTTGCACCGGGCTTCGCCTTCATGGGACTGGTGGAAGAGGTACTTGCCGCACCGCGTCTGAACACGCCACGCAAGAAAGTCGCGGCCGGCAGTGTCGGCATCGCCGAACGGCAGACGGCGGCTTACCCGGTGGTGTCGCCGGGCGGCTGGAACCTGATTGGCCGCACGCCGGCCAAATTGTTCGATCGCAACCGTGACGGCTACAGCCTGATGCAGCCCGGTGACACTGTGCGGTTCGAAGCGATCGGCCATGCCGAGTTCATTAACCTGGGCGGTGACGACACGCCACTGGAGGCCCAGGCATGAGCCGTCTGACGATTGAAGCGAGTACGCCGCTGTGCCTGTTGCAGGACGCTGGTCGTTTCGGCGTGCGGCATCTGGGCGTGACCCAGGGTGGAGCGGCCGATTGGCGTTCGATGTCCTGGGCCAATTGGCTGTTGGGCAACGGACTGGATGCGCCGGTGATCGAAATCACCCTCGGCGGGTTTACCGTCGTGGCGGAGGAGGAATGCGTGCTGGCCTTGGCCGGAGCGGATCTTGGCGCGCAGGTGGACGGCGAGGCGCTGGCGCCGTGGCGCAGTTTCAGGCTGCACGAGGGGCAGCGTTTGCAGTTTACCCGGCCATTGCTCGGCGCCCGGGCCTATCTGGCGGCGCCGGGTGGGTTTGATGCACCGAAAGTGCTGGGCAGCAGCGCGACGGTGGTTCGTGAGGAACTCGGCGGCCTGGACGGTATGGGCCATGCGCTGGGTAAGGGCGCGTCATTGAGCTATTCGGGCAACTCGGTGATGTTGCTGCGCGAAATGACCGCAGACCAGCGGCCGGACTTGAACCTTGATGCTCCGTTAGACCTGGTCCTCGGTGCACAGATCGGTGAGTTCAGCGGGCAGAGCCTGTTCGATGCATTCAACAGCGTGTGGAGCCTCGACAGCCGAGCCGACCGAATGGGGATTCGCCTGTTGGGTACGGCGCTGCAGTACCAGGGTAAACCGATGATTTCCGAAGGTATTCCGTTGGGGGCTGTCCAGGTGCCGCCGGACGGGCAGCCGATCGTGTTGCTCAATGATCGGCAGACCATTGGCGGTTATCCGCGGCTGGGGGCGTTGACGCCACTGGCGCTGGCGCGATTGGCGCAGTGTTTGCCGGGGGCGCGGGTGCGGTTGCGGCCGGTGGTGCAGGATGTCGCCCATCGTGAGCATGTCGAGTATTTGCAGCGTTTTTTGAACAGCTAAAAGCATCGCGAGCAAGCTCGCTCCCACAGGGTAAGAGTCGTTCACAAAATTTGTGAACAGCACCAAACCAATGTGGGAGCGAGCTTGCTCGCGATGGCGTCAGACCAGACAACAAAGATTACTTGGAAAGAAACCGCATCCCTTCCTCCAACCCCCGCAACGTCAACGGATACATCTGATCCTCGATCAAATCCCGCACGATATTGGTCGAAGAGGTATAGCCCCAAGTGTCTTTAGGATACGGGTTGAYCCAGATGAGCTTCTTGTACTTCTCCTTGAAACGCTGCATCCACACGTAACCGGCTTCTTCGTTCCAGTGCTCGACGCTGCCGCCCGGCTGGGTGATTTCGTAGGGTGCCATGGCGGCGTCGCCGATGAAGATCACTTTGTAGTCGGCGCCGTACTTGTGCAGCAGGTCCATGGTCGAGGTGCGCTCGGAGG
>NZ_JBFULI010000061.1:0-30993 GCF_056400405.1 Pseudomonas sp. P5_B3
CTCTGTGGGAGCGAGCTTGCTCGCGATGGCGTCAGCACAGGCGAAAACCCTCTACCAGAAACAATCTGAATCAGGGCTTTTCCGTCTACCGTGTAGGATTCTGCGACAGCTTGGCGTTTGGTGATCCGGGAGCTGGCACGTATGATGCTTCACAAACTTCCGCAGATTAGAAGCCTATGTCCCTGATAGTTCTACTGCTTCTGCCTTTCATAGGCAGCTGTTTGGCGGCCGTGTTGCCGCACAACGCCCGTAACGCCGAATCCCTGCTGGCTGGCCTGATCGCCCTGATCGGTACCCTTCAGGTCGCATTCCTGTACCCGCAGATCGCCCATGGCGGCGTCATTCGCGAAGAGTTTCTCTGGTTGCCCAGCCTGGGCCTGAACTTCGTCCTGCGCATGGACGGTTTCGCCTGGCTGTTCTCCATGCTGGTGCTGGGCATCGGCACCCTGGTTTCGTTGTACGCGCGCTACTACATGTCGCCGAACGATCCGGTGCCGCGTTTCTTCGCGTTTTTCCTGGCCTTCATGGGCGCCATGCTCGGGCTGGTGATTTCCGGCAACCTGATCCAGATCGTGTTTTTCTGGGAGCTGACCAGCCTCTTTTCGTTCCTGTTGATTGGCTACTGGCACCATCGCGCCGATGCCCGGCGCGGCGCCTACATGGCACTGATGGTGACCGGTGCGGGCGGTTTGTGCCTGCTGGCGGGGGTCATGCTGCTCGGCCATGTGGTCGGCAGCTATGACCTGGACAAGGTCCTGGCCGCCGGCGACCTGATTCGCGCCCATGCCCTCTACCCGATTCTATTGCCCCTGATCCTGATCGGCGCACTGAGCAAAAGCGCGCAATTTCCCTTCCATTTCTGGCTGCCCCACGCCATGGCCGCGCCGACCCCTGTGTCGGCGTACCTGCACTCGGCGACCATGGTCAAGGCCGGGGTGTTTCTGCTCGCGCGGCTATGGCCATCGCTCTCGGGTAGTGAACAATGGTTCTATATCGTCAGCGGCGCCGGCGCCTGCACCCTGTTGCTCGGGGCGTACTGCGCAATGTTCCAGAACGACCTCAAGGGCTTGCTGGCCTACTCGACCATCAGCCACCTCGGCCTGATCACCCTGCTGCTCGGCCTGAACAGTCCGCTGGCCGCCGTCGCCGCGGTGTTCCACATCCTCAACCATGCGACGTTCAAGGCCTCGCTGTTCATGGCCGCGGGCATCATCGACCACGAAAGTGGCACCCGCGACATCCGCAAGCTCAGTGGCCTGTACAAACTGATGCCGTTCACCGCCACCCTGGCCATGGTCGCCAGCGCCTCGATGGCCGGCGTACCGTTGCTCAACGGCTTCCTGTCCAAGGAAATGTTCTTCGCCGAAACCGTGTTCATCAATGCCACCCGCTGGGTCGAACTGAGCTTGCCGATCGTGGCAACCATTGCCGGTACCTTCAGCGTGGCTTACTCCCTGCGTTTCACCGTGGATGTGTTCTTCGGTCCGCCCGCGACCGACTTGCCCCACACGCCCCACGAGCCACCGCGCTGGATGCGCGCACCGGTCGAGTTGCTGGTGTTCACTTGCCTGGTGGTGGGGATCTTCCCGGCCCAGGTGGTCGGCCCACTGCTCGCGGCGGCGGCGCAACCGGTGGTCGGCGGCACGCTGCCCGAATACAGTCTGGCCATCTGGCACGGCCTGAACGCGCCGATGATCATGAGCCTGATCGCCTTGTCCTGCGGCACCGTGCTCTATCTGCTGCTGCGCAATCAATTCAAGCGCGGGCGCTTCAACCGCCCGCCCGTCGTCGGTCGCCTGGACGGCAAGCACCTGTTCGAATACGCGTTGGTCGCCAGCATGCGCCTGGCCCGGCGCCTGGAGCCGCGGATTGGCACCCGGCGCCTGCAAATGCAGTTGTTCCTGGTGGTGTTCGCCGCCGTGCTGGCCGGGTTGATTCCCATGTTGCACAGCAGCCTGCACTGGGGCGACCGGCCGAAAATCCCCGGGTCGATCGTCTTCGTCACCTTGTGGTTGCTGGCCATCGCCTGCGCCCTTGGCGCGGCCTATCAAGCCAAGTATCACCGGCTCGCGGCCCTGACCATGGTCAGCGTCTGCGGCCTGATGACCTGCGTCACTTTCGTCTGGTTTTCGGCGCCGGACCTGGCCCTGACCCAACTGGCGGTCGAAGTGGTGACCACGGTGCTGATCCTGCTGGGCCTGCGCTGGTTGCCACGACGGATCGAGGAGGTCTCGCCGTTGCCGGGCAGTCTGCGCCGGGCGCGGGTACGGCGGATCCGCGACTTGCTGCTGTCGACCGCGGTCGGTGTCGGCATGGCGTTGCTGGCCTACGCCATGCTGACGCGCCAGACCCCCAACGACATTTCCTCGTTCTACCTCAGCCGCGCCTTGCCCGAGGGCGGCGGCAGCAACGTGGTCAACGTGATGCTGGTGGACTTCCGTGGTTTCGACACCCTCGGTGAAATCACCGTGCTGGTGGCCGTGGCCCTGACCGTGTTCGCCCTGCTGCGCCGCTTCCGTCCGCCGAAAGAAAGCCTGCAACTGCCGGCCCAGCAACGCTTGCTCGCGCCGGATGTGGTCACCGACCTGGTCAACCCGCGTCACGCCAGCGACACCGCGCTCGGCTTCATGATGGTGCCGGCGGTGCTGGTGCGCCTGCTGTTGCCGGTGGCGCTGGTGGTGTCCTTCTACCTGTTCATGCGCGGGCACAATCAACCGGGCGGCGGTTTTGTCGCCGGGCTGGTGATGTCGGTGGCGTTCATCCTGCAATACATGGTCGCCGGCACGCAGTGGGTCGAGGCGCAGATGAGCCTGCGGCCACTGCGCTGGATGGGCACCGGACTGCTGATTGCCACAGCCACCGGGCTGGGTGCGATGCTGGTCGGCTATCCGTTCCTGACCACCCACACCTGGCATTTCTCGTTGCCGCTGCTGGGTGATATTCACCTGGCCAGCGCGCTGTTCTTCGACATCGGCGTGTACGGCGTGGTGGTCGGTTCGACCCTGTTGATCCTCACCGCCCTCGCCCACCAATCGGTACGGGGTCACAAAACCGCTGCCCAACCTAAATCCATTGCCATGAAGGAGGTCGTCTGATGGAAGAAGTCATCGCAATCGCCATCGGCGTGCTGGCCGCGTCCGGCGTCTGGCTGATCCTGCGCCCACGGACGTTCCAGGTGGTCATGGGCCTGTGCTTGCTGTCCTATGGCGTCAATCTGTTCATTTTCAGCATGGGCAGCCTGTTCATCGGCAAGGAACCGATCATCAAGGACGGCATCCCTCAGGACCTGTTGCATTACACCGACCCGTTGCCGCAAGCCCTGGTGCTGACGGCGATCGTCATCAGCTTCGCCATGACCGCGCTGTTCCTGGTGGTGCTGCTGGCCTCCCGGGGCCTGACCGGCACCGACCATGTGGATGGCCGGGAGCCCAGGGAATGATGGCGATGACCCACCTGATCGTCGCGCCCATCCTGCTGCCGTTGCTGACTGCCGCGATCATGCTGATGCTCGGTGAGAAGCACCGGCCGCTCAAGGCCAGGATCAATCTGTTCTCCAGCCTGCTCGGGCTGGGCATTGCCGTGGCATTGTGGCAATGGACGCAGACCACCGGCGTGCCCGGCTCCATCGGCGTGTACCTGCCGGGCAACTGGCAAGTGCCATTCGGCCTGGTGCTGGTGGTTGATCGCCTGTCGGCGCTGATGCTGGTGCTGACCGGCATCATCGGCGTCTGTGCCCTGCTGTTTGCCATGGCCCGCTGGGACGGCGCCGGTTCGAGTTTTCACGCGCTGTTCCAGATCCAGATGATGGGCCTTTACGGCGCGTTCCTCACCGCTGACCTGTTCAACCTGTTCGTGTTCTTCGAGGTGCTGCTGGCGGCGTCCTACGGGTTGATGCTCCACGGCTCGGGCCGGGCACGGGTGTCGTCGGGGCTGCATTACATCTCGATCAACCTGCTGGCCTCGTCGCTGTTCCTGATTGGTGCGGCGCTGATCTATGGCGTCACCGGCACGCTGAACATGGCCGACCTGGCGGTAAAGATCCCGCTGGTGTCCGCAGCCGATCGCGGCTTGCTGCACGCCGGCGCGGGGATTCTTGCCGTCGCGTTCCTGGCCAAGGCCGGCATGTGGCCGCTGAACTTCTGGCTGGTGCCAGCCTATTCGTCGGCCAGCGCGCCGGTGGCGGCGATGTTCGCGATCATGACCAAGGTCGGCGTCTACACCTTGCTGCGCCTGTGGACGCTGCTGTTCTCCGCCCAGGCCGGGGCATCGGCGTTCTATGGCGGTGAGTGGCTGATCTACGGCGGCATGGCGACCATCGTTTGCGCTGCCATGGCGATCCTCGCCGCACAACGCCTGGAGCGCATGGCCAGCCTGAGCATTCTGGTGTCGGCGGGCATTCTGTTGTCGACCATCGGTTTCGCCCAGCCGAACCTGGTCGGCGCGGCGCTGTTCTACCTGTTCAGCTCGACCCTGGCATTGAGCGCACTGTTCCTGCTGGCCGAACTGATCGAACGCTCGCGCTCGGCCAACGAAGTCCTGCTCGAAGATGAAACCGAACTGCTGCCCCGGCCACTGGAATCCCTGCATCCGCCCAAAGGCATCAACCTCGACGACGAACAAAAAGCCGTGGTCGGCCAGGTGATTCCCTGGACCATGGCGTTTCTTGGGCTGAGTTTCATCGCTTGCGCCTTGCTGATCATCGGCATGCCGCCGCTCTCCGGCTTTATCGGCAAACTCGGGTTGATCGGTGCCCTGCTCAATCCGCTGGGCCTGGGCAACAGCGGCGACACACCGGTTTCCAACGCCGCGTGGGGTCTGTTGGTGTTGTTGATTGTGTCCGGGCTGGCGTCACTGATCGCCTTCTCGCGTTTGGGCATCCAGCGCTTCTGGACGCCAGCGGAACGGCCATCGCCCCTGCTGCGACGCCTTGAATGCGTACCGATCCTCGCCCTGCTGGGCTTGAGCATTGCGCTGACCTTCAAGGCCGATCCGCTGCTGCGCTACACCCAGGCCGCCGCCGATGCCTTGTACAACCCGCAGCAGTATGTGATGGCGGTGCTCGACACGCGCGTCGTACCGAACCCGCCGGCCCATGCGACCACGCTGGAGGTGCAGCCATGAAGCGCCTGTTTCCGGCACCGCTGCTGTCGCTGGCCTTGTGGCTGCTGTGGTTGCTGCTGAACCTGTCGACCAGCCCCGGCAATCTGCTGCTGGGTGCGGTTCTGGGGTTTTGTGCGCCGCTGATGATGCGCAGGCTGCGTCCGCTGCCGGTGCGCATCCGTCGTCCCGGGGTGATCCTGCGCCTGGTCCTGCTGGTCGGGCGTGATGTGCTGGTGTCCAACCTCGCCGTGGCCTGGCGCGTACTCAATGCCGGTCGCCGCCCGCCCCGCTCGCGATTCATCAAGGTGCCGCTGGACTTGCGCGATGCCAATGGCCTGGCTGCTCTGTCGATGATCACCACGGTAGTGCCCGGTACGGTCTGGTCGGAGCTGGCGCTGGACCGCAGCATTCTGCTGTTGCACGTCTTCGACCTCGATGATGAGGCGCTGTTCATCCAGCACTTCAAGGCGACCTACGAACGTCCTTTGATGGAGATCTTCGAATGAGCCCGTTGCTGTCGAACGCGATCCTGCTGAGCCTGTTCTTCTTTTCTTTGGCGATGATCCTGACCCTGATCCGCCTGTTCAAGGGACCGTCGGCCCAGGACCGGGTTCTGGCACTGGACTACCTGTACATCGTCGCGATGCTGATGATGCTGGCGCTGGGTATCCGTTATGCCAGTGACACGTACTTCGAGGCGGCGCTGCTGATCGCCCTGTTCGGTTTCGTCGGCTCGTTCGCCCTGGCGAAATTCCTGCTGCGCGGTGAGGTGATCGAATGAATACGCCATTGTCGTTGTGGGTGGAAATCCCGGTGGCGATCCTGCTGGTGCTCGGCAGCCTGTTTGCATTGATCGGCGCCACGGGCCTGTTGTGCATGAAGGATTACTTCCAGCGCATGCACCCACCAGCCCTGGCCTCGACACTCGGGGCCTGGTGCGTGGCGCTGGCTTCGATCATCTACTTTTCGGCGCTCAAGTCCGCGCCGGTATTGCACGCCTGGCTGATTCCGATCCTGCTGGCGATTACCGTGCCGGTGACCACCTTGCTGCTGGCCCGGGCGGCGCTGTTTCGCAAACGCATGGCCGGGGATGATGTGCCGGCTGAAGTGAGCAGTCGGCGGAGTGAGAGCGGTAGTTAGGTCAAAGATTTGTTGTGCCTGGGCCGGCCTCATCGCGAGCAAGCTCGCTCCCACAGGGATTGCGCTGAACCCTGTGGGAGCGAGCTTGGTCCGGGCGGCGATCCGACGATGAGGTCAGTATTGTCACTACAGAAGCGTCGCTTAATCAGACCCAGGCCACCGCCAATAACCCAGCCCCCAGCACCACACACAACGGCGAGTAAACCCAGGTGTCCAGCCGGGCAAATTTCGAGCCTTTGACCTCTTTGAAAAAACCCACCAGCTCCGAATCGCCAATCGCCCGGGCAAACAGCAAAATCGCAATCGCGCTGATCACCCACTGCAACGACCAGTGATGCAAGGGTGGCAGCCACCAACCCACCCGCAAGCACACCAGCGCGGCAATCAACAGCAACAGGCCGGCCACCACCAGGGTGATCCAGCCTCGTGGCTTGAACGCTGGCCTCAGTTGCGCACTGCCCTCGTGCGGTACCTGCGGGACCGCCGCCACCGCAGCCCATTCGCCACCCAACGCCCAATACACATGCACCAGACTGATCACGGCGAAGATCGTCACCAGYGACTGAGCCAACAACAGGGTCATGGTTCAGAAATCCTTGAAAGGGATATGAACTGAACATTGTAGGAGCTGCCGCAGGCTGCGATGTTTTGATTTTGCTTTTTTATGACAAAGATCAAAAGATCGCAGCCTGCGGCAGCGCCTACAGGGCGGTGGAGACTTTATCCGCCACGTCCTTGGGCAGCCAGGCCCTCCAGACGTCCGGATGAGCCTTCATGAACGCCTGCGCCGCCTGACGCGGCGGCGTATGTTTCTCGCTCATCTCGGCCAGCGCTTTGTTCAGCGGGTCGATCGGAAAGTCGACCTTGGCGAAGAACTCGGCAATCTGTGGATACTGCTTCTGGAAGGGGGTGGACACACCGATCGACAGCTTGGAGGCCAGGGAACGGGTCGGCTGTGGGTTGGGGTTGTCGGCGTCGGTCAAGGTTTTCCAGGCTTCGGCGTTGAACGGTGGCTCTTCGAGTTGAATCAGCTTGAAGCGGCCGAGCAACGGCGTGGGCGACCAGTAGTAAAACAGTACCGGTTTGCCACGATGAATGGACGAACTGATCTCTGCATCCAGTGCCGCACCCGAACCGCTGCGGAAGTTCACGTAGCTGTCGTCCAGCCCATACGCCTTGAGCTTCTGCTTGTTGACCACTTCCGAGGTCCAACCGATGGGGCTGTTGAGGAAACGCCCCTTGGTCGGGGCTTCCGGATCCTTGAACACGTCTTTGTAACGCGGCAGGTCGCTGACGCTGCGCAGGTCCGGCGCCAGCGGCTTGATGCCCTTGGCCGGGTCGCCCTTGATCACATATTCCGGCACCCACCAGCCTTCGGTAGCGCCCTTGACCGTGTCGCCGAGGCTGACGACCTTGCCTTCGGCTTCCGCCTTGACCCACACCGGGCTGCGACCGGCCCACTCTTCGCCAATGACCTGGATGTCATTATTGGCCAGCGCGGTTTCCAGAGTGATGGTGGTGCCCGGCAAGGTGTCGGTCGGTAGCCCATAGCCCTTCTCGACAATGATGCGCAGGACATCGGTAATCAGGCTGCCGCTTTCCCAGTTCAGGTCGGCGAAGTGGATCGGCGCCTGGGCGGCAAACACCGGGGCGGGTGTCGCCAGTAAGCCGAAAGTGGCCAGGACAGCAGCCAGCAACCGTCGAAATCCGTTCATGCTTTTGCACCTCGTGCTGTTCACAGCAATAGCAGGATGGCCTGGCAGTAGACCGCGAAGCCTCTGAATACTCAGTCCAATGACTGTAGTAGAGGTTCCTGCTTTCGAGGTGCGTGGATCAGTTTTCGCGATTTTCCTGCAAACGCATCAGCTCGCGCCTGACCATACTGGCGTATGCCGCCGGTTGCAGTTGGTAAAGCTGTGACGCCACCCAATTCAGCCAGGCTCCTTGCAGAATGACCTTCTGCCCGAACAGCCGCCGCGCTTCGTCTTGAGCGCTGGCCAGGTTCTGTTCGTGGAAATCGGCGCGGGTCAGGGTCATCACTCGCTGGCCTTGAAGGTCACCAGTTCGCCCTTGCGCCATTTGGCCGCTTTGGCGGTCACGGCCTTGAGGGTCTTGGTCAGGCCTTCCTGCAACTGTTGATAGGCGGCAAACACCATCACCACGCTGTGACCTTCCTTGAACACTATCCCCTGACCGTCGGCCGTGGTCACGAAGGCGTAATCGCCAATCCCGTAAACCGTAAGCTTGATGTCGCGGAACTTGATGTCCAGCTTGCCGCCTTCACGACTGGGCAGCACGGACGCGCTGAAATGATCGCCGACCTTGAGTTTGAGTCCGGGCTTGTCGTCCACCACCAGGGCTGATTCGGTGTCGATTTCGGCAATGTAGATGCCTTCAGCGTTCTGTTCGGTGATGTAAACGAAACGTGACTGAAACTGCTTGACCAGCTTTGCGCGCAAATCACCCAGCACGAACAAAGCATGCATATCGAGATTACTTACTGCCAAGGAAACATCCCCACATCTGAAAATTGGTGCCGTGCGCGAGAAATAAACGCACAGCCAAAAAAGCGGCAATGCCGAAGGTGTCGCCAAAGAACCCGAATTGAAGTCCTGAATGAGCAGTGCGCTCACTCATCACGAAGCTTGAGAAGACTACTGGAACGTCACTCGCGTCGTCCTGCCTGGCGTTCGTCACAGGCTGAAGGAAAACACCCTTTCTGCTGCCAGAAAAGCATGGACTATCAACTTTGGGGAAAAATCTCATCAAGAAAAAATCTCTTCCTACATATCGTCCGCAAAAAATTGCTTTAGATAAACATCGATTCCCCGCCAGTGAGGGTGATTCTAGAGCAGCGATGCTCTTGGAGACTAGCCAAAACGACGTACATACGTCGATAAAACCATGAAAAGGACTTCATATGTGCACGCTGACTCACTTCGCTTATCCCTTGGTGCCTGACACGGAAACACCACCGATCTTGCACCCGATAGGGTTCCGCCCCCATGAACCGCTTCTCGATGCCCCGGCCCGCCCGCGATTTCAGGTGGTGATGGCAGGCATTGCCTTCTTTCATATCAAGGATATTTCGACAGGCTGCGTAAGAGGTTTCCGAGCGGATCATAATGAAGCCTGTGCCCTCGCCCGGTTTCTTGAATCACATTGTTGACATACCCGCCGCACTCACCCCATCGACGTTTCGTCTGCCCGCCGACTTATCTCAGCCGTCGACGGGCAACTACTGCCATACTGCCAGCCCAATAAAACGGATCCGCAAAAAATCGGGTTGCGTTGACAACAACAATGTATTTCCAGGGGAAGTCWGCAACGTGATGGAATTTGATATCGGCGAGTTTTTTATCCGGGGTGAAGCCAGAGAAATCGACGGTGAATTCCAGGCCGTGATTGTCATGCGCGCCAAACCACCGCTAAAGGCCGTGACCTATCACCAGGTCGAAAAGGATCGCTGGTTCAAAACCCCGGATATCGCCGCCGTTGCGGCCCAGGAATCGGCCAGGGAGTTGAAGGCCGCGGTCGATGCGGGTGCATTGAAAGCCTGATTGTCGGGTTGGCGGTGAGCCAAGACGCAGACTGGGCGCGGGTGGTCGACGACCYGAACCTGCGCATGCACCAGACGCACTGACCACCTCAATGCAGGCTGCCAGGTTTTTCGGCGTTCAATTGCGCCAACCAGGCAGCCTTGCATTCCTCCGCTTCATCGCGACTGGAGAACGCCGTGCCCCGGCGTTCGCCATTGAGCAACACCACCCAGCAGACCCTGCGCCCCATGGATCGCAAATTGGCGGGTACACCGCTGCCGATCATGACCGCGACATCAACTTTGCCTTGCATGCTGACCCCTCGAAATTCATTAGCAACCTAATTAGTAGATATGTTAATCAGTTTTCCGACGAGGAAACAGCAAAACCCTGCACAGGTTCATTGCAGAATTCGTAACAATCGTCCTGCAGCCCGGGTTTTCTAACGCGGCTTTTCCGGTTTGTAGCCCAGGCGCAAACCACCCCAATGCAGGCCCTTGAGCATGATCGGCACCGAGAGATCGTGCATCAACTCGCCGGTGTCACGGGTATAGGTTTGCAGCAGCACGGCCTTCTGATGGCTGCCGCAGCGGATCCCGGTACGGTCAGCGAACTTGCGTTTGGTCCGGTTCTGCAAGGCATCGACCTGCGCATCGCCCGTCAACGGCTGGCTGAATGCCTTGTTATGGGTCGGCACATAACCCTGCTGGGTGCAGGCGATGGCAAACACCAATCCTTCGTGACGCGGTAACAACGGTTCCTGGATCGTTGGCAGAACCTGATCGGTGTAGCGGTCGAAACGCGTCTGGTACTTGGCCGGGCTGGTATTGGGAATAGTCTGGTAATTGCGGTCGAACAGATCGTCGAGACTGATTCGACCGGCATCGATATCCGCCTCGAATCGCGCTGCAATCTGCCTCGCGCCTTCCCGCGCCAGGTCATAGACCCGCTGGTGATAGTCATCCAGCCCCACCTCGGCAAGACGCTCGCTGATGGTTTCGGCTTGCCCTTCCATTTGCACCGCCGCCTGGGCCAGGCGTTGAGTCTGCTGGTCGCTGACCGCCAGGTCGCTGCGCATCTGCTCGATGGCGTGGAACAGGCTGTCGAGTTGCTCACGGTTGGTGTCTGCCCCCTGGGCGATTTCCCCGACCTGGGACTCGACACTGGCCGCCAGACGGGCAATGTTCTCCAGATGCTGTCCCGTCCGTTCGACCTGCTCGACGCCGGTATCAAGGTCGCTGGATAGTTGACGGATCTGCTCCACCACCTGCGCGGTACGTTGCTGGATATCGGCCACCATTTCGCCCACTTCGCCCGTGGCAGTCGCCGTGCGTGCGGCGAGCCCGCGAACCTCGTCGGCCACCACCGCAAACCCGCGACCGTGCTCCCCCGCCCGCGCCGCTTCTATCGCTGCGTTCAACGCCAACAGGTTGGTCTGGCTGGCGATGGACTGAATCACCAGGGTCACGCGCTGGATATCATCGCTGCGCAGGCTCAAAGCTTCGATCAGTTCACGGCTGTTACTGGCGCGCTGGCTGAGCTGATGCATGCGCGCGATGGACTCGATCAGTTGCGTACGCCCCACCGCGCCACTTTGATGAGCCTCGCTGGCGGCACTCAGCGCCTGGCGACTGAGCGTCGAGGTGGCCTGTTCGGTGGTGATCATGACCTCGGCGTTGCTGACGATCTGTGCCGCCGCCGTGAGCTGCGATTGCAGTTTGTCCGCCAGTTGCCGAACCGAGAACGCCACACCGGCGGCTGACAGCGCGTTATGGCTGGTGGTGTAGGAAAGATCGCGAGTCAACTCGCCAATGGCATCGGGGTTGTCGGGGGAAGCCGCCTGCGGGATCGCGCGCGAACGCAGGCGAGGCAGCCAGACAATCAATACGGCCAGCGGCAGGCCAAGGTAGAGCGACCCGTCACCCAGCGTCATGCCACATAACAACAGCATCAGGGCGATGCTTTGCAGCGTCGGTGTCAGCCAGCGGTTTTTCGGCAACAGCACTGGTGCAGGCACTGCCGCAACCAGAGACCCGTCTCTCGTCATCATCGTTACCCCGGAAAGCTTCTAATTGTTGTCTTCGCATTAAACGCCACCATAAAGCCATTATCCATGAGCCTTTAGTCGTGAGCGTTGCAGCAGATCAATAGAACAACCGGGAAATCGAAGACGGCAGAAAACGAAGATCGCAGCCTGCAACAGCGCCCTGCATCAATTGCGCAGGGGCTGCCGCAGGCTGCGATCTTTTCAGGGCAGCCCGGATCAAAGGGGCTGCCTTGCAGAATCAGGCCTGACGCTGGTGCTTGTCGATTTGCTCGTGACGCTCTTGAGCTTCGATGCAGTACTTGGTGGTCGGGCTGATCAGCAGGCGCTTGAGGCCAATCGGCTCGCCGCTGTCGTCGCACCAGCCAAAGCTGTCTTCCTTGATGCGCTCAAGGGCTTGTTCCAACTGAGGCAGCATGCGCTGGTCGCGATCGATAGCGTTCACCAGCCAGGTGCGCTCTTCTTCGACCGAAGCCGCGTCTGCCGGATCGGCCGGGGTGTCCAGGCTTTCGATGGCGATGCGGTTCTGTTCGATGCGCTCATGGGTTTCGACTTTCATGTTCTGCAACAGCTCGGAGAAAAAAGCATGTTGCTCGGCATTCATGTAGTCATCCGCCGGCATGGCCAGCAACTTGTCCTTTGTCATTGATATCTCTATAAAAAAACGTGCATTAAGGCGAATAAGGGAGCGTTCCGGCAGACCTGGGCAGGCCATCGGAAAGGCGCCGTTTGTTCCAAGCGCCACCCGGCACTCAATTTACGAGGGGCGGCAGTCTACGGCCGACTTGAGGCCTCAGCAACTGAAAAGACAGCGAATTTGTCCGACAAAGCCCTGAAAATGCTCTACCGCAGGCTTTGAGGTGGTAATCGGAGTGCGTTTATAGCAAGAAATTCAGTCGAACGGCTGTATATAGAAGACAAACGGCTTGCGCCGGGCATTATTCACAGTCATTTGCAGGGCTGCGAACCTCAGCTAAGGTTGTCCCTCCCGAAATGGCCATATAAAGGAAAGGACCATGAAGCTGATCGGTATGCTGGATTCGCCCTATGTCAGGCGCGCCGCCATTTCTGCCAAATGCCTGGGAATCACCCTGGAACATCAATCGGTCTCGGTGTTCCGCCACTTCGAACAATTCCAGCAGATCAATCCGGTGGTCAAGGCGCCCACACTGGTGCTGGATGACGGTGAGGTGTTGATGGATTCGACGCTGATCATCGACTACCTCGAAACCCTGGCCGGCAACAGCCTGTTGCCCGTCGAGCCTGGTCAGCGCTTGCGCGCGTTACGCCTGATCGGCCTGGCGCTGGCCGCCAGCGAAAAGTCCGTGCAGCTTTACTACGAGCGCAACTTGCGGCCCGAGGAAATTCAATTTGAACCCTGGGTGCAGCGGGTCGAAGGACAGCTGACGGCGGCCTATTCGGCGCTGGAGCGGGAGCTGGAAAAACAGCCGCTGAAAACTGATGGTTCGCTTGAGCAGGACGGCATTACCCTCGCCGTAGCCTGGAGCTTTACCAATCTGGTAGTGCCGGATCAGGTGAGTGCGGCGCAGTTTCCGCGGATTGCTGCGTTCACGGCGTATGCCGAAGGGCTTGAGGTGTTTATCAGTACGCCGATTGACTGACCGATTCATTTCGCCTGATCTGCCGCTATCGCGAGCAAGCTCGCTCCCACAGTAATTTTCGTCGTACGCGGATTTTGTGCTCGACATCAATCCATTGTGGGAGCGAGCTTGCTCGCGATGGCGTCGTGTCAGTCGACACATGAATTGCCTGTCAGCCCGCTATCGCGAGCCAGATGAAAGTTAATTTATTAAGTCGCGGGCAATTCTTGGCAAAATGTTCGCAACTTCGTAATGAACTGCTTATCAGGCCAGCCCTATGACCCGCATCTTGACCATCGAAGACGACGCCGTGACCGCCCGGGAAATTGTCGCTGAACTGAGTAGCCACGGCCTCGACGTCGACTGGGTCGACAATGGCCGCGAAGGGCTGGAGCGTGCGGTCAGCGGCAACTATGACCTGATCACACTCGACCGCATGTTGCCCGGGCTCGATGGCCTGGCGATTGTCACCACGCTGCGGACCATGGGCGTGGCCACGCCGATCCTGATGATCAGCGCGCTGTCCGATGTCGATGAACGCGTGCGCGGCTTGCGCGCCGGCGGCGACGACTACCTGACCAAACCCTTCGCCACCGATGAAATGGCCGCCCGGGTCGAAGTCCTGCTGCGCCGGCAGAACACTGTCACCGCCCAGGCCACCACGCTGCGGGTGGCGGATCTGGAGCTGAACCTGATCAGCCACGAAGCCAGCCGCGACGGTCAACTGCTGACGCTGTTGCCCACCGAGTACAAACTGCTGGAGTTCCTGATGCGCAATACCGGGCAAATCCTCTCGCGGATGATGATTTTCGAAGAAGTCTGGGGTTACCACTTCGACCCCGGTACCAACCTGATCGATGTCCACATCGGCCGTCTGCGCAAGAAGATCGACCCGCCTGGCAATGTCCCACTGATTCGGACCGTGCGAGGCTCGGGTTATGTCATTGCCGAACCCGTCTAAAGGCTGGCGCTCTTCCAGCAGCCGTTTGCTGGCGCTCTACAGTTCGCTGTTCGTGATCTGGAGCGGGATTCTCATGGGGGTCATGTACTACGAGGTTTCCGCTTACCTGGACAACCTGGCCAAGCATTCGCTGATGCAACGCCAGCACCTGTTTTCGCGCTTCTCCGGCGAGCAACTGGTGGACGCCCTCGCCGTCAGCATGACCTTCGATATCCGCGGCATCGACGCCTACGGCCTGTTCGATGCCCGGCAGCGTTACCTCAGCGGCGCCCTGCGCTACATTCCGGACGGCTTGCCGCTCGATGGCAAGATCCACATGCTGCGCGATTGCGATGCCTCCGACGACAGCAACGACCAGACGCTGCCCGCCGACAGTTGCGACGCCGTGGCGACCCGCACCCTCGACGGCCGCTGGCTGGTGCTGGTTCGCGACAACGGCTCGCTGTTCGCCGTCACCCGGATCATCCTTCACGCCCTGTTCTGGGGTGTGACCCTGACCATCGTGCCGGGCATCGTCGGCTGGTATTTGCTGCGGCGCCGGCCGTTGCGACGCATTCGCGGGATTCAGGCCAGCGCCGAAGCCATCGTCGCCGGCGACCTGAGCCGGCGTTTGCCACTGTCCAACCGGCGTGACGAACTGGACATGCTCGCCGCCATCGTCAATGCCATGCTCGAACGCATCGAGCGCTTGATGAACGAGGTCAAGGGCGTGTGCGACAACATCGCCCATGACCTGCGCACGCCCCTGACCCGTCTGCGCGCGCAGCTTTACCGCATGCAGCAGCAAGCCGGCGAAGGCTCGCCGCAGGCCATGCAACTGGACCTGGTGCTGGCCGAGGCCGACACGTTGATGGCGCGTTTCCGTGGCTTGCTGCGGATTTCCGAACTGGAAGATCGCCAGCGTCGCTCCGGTTTCGTGCAACTGGACCCGGTGTCGTTGTTGCAAGAGCTGCATGAGTTCTATCTGCCCCTGGCGGAAGACGACGGTCTGGTGTTCCAACTACACCTGCCCGCGTCATTGCCGCCCCTCAATGGCGACCGCGCACTGCTGTTCGAAGCCGTGGCGAACCTGTTGAGCAACTCGATCAAATTCACCCCGCCCGGTGGCGCGGTGATCTTGCGCGGGATCAATGCTGGCGGGCACACGCGGATCGAAGTGCTCGACTCCGGCCCGGGCATTCCCGAGGCGGAACGTGAAGCGGTGTTCCAGCGTTTCTACCGTGCCGAGGCGGGCAATCAAAAGAGCGGCTTCGGGCTGGGGCTGTCCATCGTCGCGGCGATTGTCAGCCTGCACGGGTTTACCCTGGAGGTGGGCAGCAGCGAACTGGGTGGCGCGCGGCTGGTGCTCGATTGTCGGGAGAGCTTGATTCCTCAAGCCTGAAATTGATCCCCTGTAGGAGCGAGCCTGCTCGCGATGGACGCAAGGTCGACGCGCTCATTCAGACAGTAAGCGTTTTCGTTGACGTCCATCGCGAGCAAGCTCGCTCCTACAAGGGATTGGTGGTGTTTATCAAGCCGGGTAATTGGCCCGCAACGCCTCAAGTCCACCCTGATAGATACCGGTAAACAACGCCTCCACTTCCTCGTTGCTCACACCCACCGGCTCGAACCTCCCGGACCAGGTCACCCGCGCGCCCTCGCCTTGGGCTTGAACCTTGATCGTCGCCAGATAATCAGTCGCCGGAAAGGGTGCCTGCAAAATCGAGTAGCTGTAGGTTTGGCCGACGTTGTCGAACGCTTGCAGGCGTTCGATCACCACTGCGCCGTCCGCCGTTTGCAGGCTGCGCACGCGCCCGCCTTCGCTGAGCTCGCTCTTGGGAATGAACGGCAGCCAGTCCGGCAGCGAGTTGAAACCGCCAATCAATTGCCAGACCTGTTCGGCCGAAGCCGGGATGTCGATGAAGGCTGATGCTGTTGCCATGAAATGTTCTCTCTAATCAATAAGGTTCAGATGGCCAGGCTGTCGACGACACCGCCGTCGACCCGCAAGGCAGCACCGGTGGTGGCCGAGGATAACGGCGAAGCGATGTAGGCCACCAGATTGGCGACCTCCTCGACATCCGCCACGCGCTGGATGATCGACGTCGGCCGGGCCTTGCGCACGAACGCATCGGCTTCGTCCCGGGCGCTGCGTCCGGATTCGGCGATGGCGTCCTTGAGCATGTCTTCCAGGCCATCGGTAAAGGTCGGGCCGGGCAGGATCGCGTTGACCGTCACGCCGGTGCCGGCCAGGCGTTTGGCCAGGCCATGGGACACCGCCAGGTTGGCGCTTTTGGTCACGCCGTAGTTGATCATGTCCGCCGGTGTCGCCACGCCGGACTCCGAAGACAGAAAGATCACCCGGCCCCAGCCCTGCTTGACCATCTGCGGCGTGTAGTGCCGCGACAGACGCACGCCGGAGATCACGTTGACCTCGTAGAAGCGCGTCCACTCACTGTCCGGGGCGTCGAAGAAATCCACCGTGTTGAAGATCCCGAGGTTGTTCACCAGGATATCCGCCCGAGGTTCGGCGGCGAACAATCTTTCGGCGCCTTCGGCGGTACCGAGGTCGGCGGTCACACCGCGCAATTGCGCGCCGGGTACGCGTTGGCGAATGCTCGCCAACGCCTGTTCGACCTTGGCCGCGTCGCGGCCGATCACCACCACCGTGGCGCCGGCCTCGGCCAGTGCCTGACTGATGCCCAGGCCAATGCCGGCGGTGCTGCCGCTGACGATCGCGAGTTTTCCGCTCAAATCAATCTTCATTTTCAAGCTCCAATGAGGGGCAAGGGTGCGCGCTCGGAAACCAGCTTCGCCTCACGCATCGCCTGCCAGAACGCAGTGGGGATCACCGCCGCCACTGCCGGGTTCGCCAACGAAAATTGCAACGCCGCAGCCTTGATATCAACGCCGTGGGCCGCCACAATGCGTTTGATCTGCTCGACCTTGCTGATGATCGCCGGGCTGGCCTTCTGGTATTCGAAGTGTGCGCCACCGGCCAGAATGCCCGAGCTGTACGGGCCGCCGACCACGATCTCGACGTTCTGCGCCAGGGCCGCGTCCATCAAGCGCTGCAAGGCGCGATCATGGTCGAGAAGAGTGTAGCGACCTGCCAGCAGAAAACCGTCCGGCTGCGCTTCGCTCAGATCAAGGGTCACCACGCCATTGTGGGCGGCGTGGCACCGGATCAATTTTCGGCCGCTGGTGGAGACATTCAGGAAGGTGCTGACGGAGCCTGAACCCACCACATAACACTGTGGGAGCGAGCTTGCTCGCGATGACGGCAGCACATCCAACATCCATGTGACTGACCCACCGCTATCGCGAGCARGCTCGCTCCCACAGTTGATTGGTGCCGTACGCTGCATTTGTGCTTGCTGGAGATCCCGTGTGGGAGCGAGCTTGCTCGCGATGACGGCAGCACATCCAACGTCCATGTGACTGACCCACCGCTATCGCGAGCAGGCTCGCTCCCACAGTTGATTGGTGTCGTACTCAGCATTTGTGCTCGCTGGAGATCCCGTGTGGGAGCGAGCTTGCTCGCGATRGCGGCAGCACATCCAACATCCATGTGACTGACCCACCGCTATCGCGAGCAGGCTCCCACAGTTTATTGRTGTCGTACACAGCATTTGTGCTCGCTGGAGATCCCGTGTGGGAGCGAGCYTGCTCGCGATGGCGGCAGCACATCCAACATYCATGTGACTGACCCACCGCTATCGCGAGCAGGCTCGCTCCCACAGGTTGCGCGTCTTTCCTCAAGGTTTGATGCTTTACTGAAAAAGCCTGAAACCCACTGAGCCACCACCACGAACCGCAACGACCTGCGCCGCGTGGACATGAACTTGCTGGTGATTTTCGAAACCCTGATGTTCAAAAAGAACCTGACCCGCGCCGGGGAAAAGCTGTTCCTCGGCCAGCCCCCTGTCAGCGCGTCGCTGGCAAAGTTGCGCGATCTGACGACGGCAGCAGTCAGCTGCGGGCAGACGACGCACCGTTTGATATCAAGCTGTCCGAACTGTCGATGGTCTGGAACGGGGTCAACGATAACGATCCGGCAGAACGCTGGTTGCGCTCGAAAATTGCACAGCACATGGCGGCGCCACTATCGGGGCATTGATCGACTGCAGGACTAACGGCTCGGACTCGCGCAAATACACCGGCATGTCGGTCACCGGTGGCATGGCCGGAATCTCGAAGTACATCTGCACCACCCAGCCACGGTGATAGCTGGCGTGATTGACCACGTGCATCAGCATCGCGCCGGCGCTCATGGTGCCGCTTTCGCCCGAGACAAAGGTGAACTCCAGGGGCTTGTCCAGGGAGGCATCGGTTTGCCGGGCGCTCCAGTCGCAATACCAGCGATCGATCTCTTTTTGCGCCATGCGCAGTTCGGACAGATCGGCATGCAGCAGGTCGTGTGAGGTCTTGAAGCCATGCCCCCGGCCTTCGAGGTGCGCCTGCCAGATGCAATCGACCACGTAGACGTGATTGAGGGTGCCGATCATGTTTTTGAACACCGACACCCGTTCTTTTTTGACTTCCCCCGGAGGGAGCGCTGCGAGGCTGTCAAAGAGGCGCTGATTGGCCCAGCGTTTGTAATCGGCCAGCAGACAGGCAGTGCGTACGGTGATCATCAGAGTTCTCCGATGGCAGTAAGCGCATCCCTAGGGGGCGTTCTCAATTAGTTTCCCCACCGCGCCGGGTCTGCTGTTGTGCAGGGCAAGGCGCGAGAAGCGCAGTTTGGTCATTCCAAATCAGCTTCGAGCAACACAGCCCTGCACAACAGCAGGCCCGGCCCTTCGGGTTGTGCCTTAAAGCTGGCCATGCTGCGTTGCAGGCCTTGGAAAGGGAACAACCATTCCCCGCGGCCTACGCCTTGCCTGGCCAGCTTTAAGGCGACAACGCGGTGGGGAAACTAATTGAGAACGCCCCCTAGCATAGACCCAATGCCCACAAGGCAGTGCCAGCCCTGATCATCGGTCGTCCAGGCGTTTTACTACCTGTTCGGCGAGCGCCAGGCAACTGGTCAGGCCCGGTGATTCGATGCCGAACAGATTCACCAGTCCCGGCACCCCATGTTCGGCCCGACCGCTGATGAGAAAGTCGGCAGCCGGCTCGGTCGGCCCACTGATTTTCGGGCGAATACCGCTGTAGGCCGGTTGCAGGCTGTTGTCCGGCAACCCCGGCCAATAGCGGCGGATCGCCTGATAGAACCCCTCGACCCTGTGGGGCTCGACGCGGTAATCGATGTGCTCGACCCATTCGACATCCGGCCCGAAGCGCGCCTGCCCGCCCAGGTCGAGCGTCATGTGCACACCCAGTCCCGCGCTCTCCGGGGCTGGATACACCAGGTGGCGAAACGGCGCCCGGCCGCTGAAACTGAAATAACTGCCCTTGCACAAATGCGCCCGGGGAATGAATTGCCCAGGCAGACCGACAATAGCGCGCGCCACCTCGGGCGCGGACAGCCCCGCGCAATTGATCAATTCGCGGCAGCACAGGGTCATGGGTTGAATGCCGCCCATGCGCAGCTCGAAGCCCTGCTCCATGCAACTGGCCGACAGCAGCGGTGTGCGCAAGGCCAGCGTCGCTGCGAACCGCTCGGCATCGCCCTGAAGCGCCAGCATCAGGGCGTGGGAGTCGACGATGCCGGTAGACGGCGACCACAGCGCCGCGATACAGGACAACGCCGGTTCAAGCGCCCGGGCCTGTGCGCCATCCAGCCATTGCAGGTCATCGACACCATTGACACGCCCCTGCTCCAACAGACGCTGCAAAGCCGAGCGCTGTTGCTCATCGGTGGCCACGATCAGCTTGCCGACGCGCCGGTAATCAATACCTTGCTCATCGCAATAAGCGTAGAGACGCTGCTTGCCCTCCACGCACAACCGCGCCTTGAGGCTGCCACCCGGGTAATAGATACCGGCGTGAATCACTTGCGAGTTACGCGAGCTGATGCCCGTTCCGATGCCCTCACCCGCGTCAACCACCAGCACGTCGCGCCCGCTCATGGCCAAGGCCCTGGCCACTGCCAATCCGACGACGCCAGCCCCGATCACCACACTTTGAATATCGACGTTCAACGCCCCAGCCCTCTCACACCTGTTCCCGCTGCCGATAGTCGATCAGGCTGGAGAAAATCGCCAGCGACAAGGCCATGAAGTCCCCTGTCCATATGCACAATCGGCAGCGCCGGGGAACTCTCGGCGATTGCCATGCATCCTAAACTATGTGGTATTTCCCTTATGCTCCATGCTGTCGGAGGACACCATCATGCGCCGCATGTTTATCCTTTCTTCCCTGCTGCTTTGTTTGCCCGTCGGTTCCGCTCTGGCTAAAGTGGATGCCGAAGATGTCGCCACCTCGGCCGGGGTTTCCGCCTCGCTTTATTCGACGTTCAAAGACGACAAACTCATGATTCCCGCCCGGGATGACGCTTCCAGCTTCGTCGCCAGTGGCGGTGCGATTCGTGGTGCTTATCTGGAGGCGGTATTGAAAAAAGTCCGTCAGGACAATCCCGCCCTCAACAACGCAAGCGACGAAGAGCTGGCCCGCGCCATCCTCGTCCAGGAAGGCGTTGCCACCGATCACTGACGATCGTCATCGCCAGCGGTGGGGCTTGTGACACCGGGATAGCGTTTCCGGCCCTACCCGGCGTGCGTGCCAGTGGACAAGCGTGCCCACCCGGCCACGAGTTGCGCGTTGATACTCACCCCGCCGCACACCACGATCACCACGTCATTGGCGTCGGCAATCGCCGGGTGATCCAGGTAGGCAACCGCCAATGAAACCCCGCACGCCGGCTCGACCAGCTGACGCAAATCATTGGCGTAACGCACCACGCCCATGATCGCCTCATCATCACTGAGCACTACGCATTCATGGGAAAAATCGCCGATGTGCTTGACCGGCCAGGCGGCCACTTGGGCGGCGCCCAGGGACGTGGCGACGGTGTCGATTTTCGCCAATTTGACCGGGTACCCGGCCGCCACCGCCGCGGCGAACGACGCCGCGCCTTCAGTTTCGCAGGCTACGATGCGGCAATCGGTGTGCCGATGACGAATCAGGCCGGTGAGTAGCCCCGCCAGCAAGCCACCGCCGCCCACCGAGGTCACCAGCACATCCACTGGCGGGCAGTCTTCAAGGATTTCATCGACCATGGTGCTGTGCCCTTCCCACAACACCGGGTGGTCGAAAGCGGGCACGAATTCACTGCGTGGGTCCTGGGCGAGCTCCCGTGCCCGTAGATTGGCTTCGTCCCAGACCTTGCCGTGCACGATCACCTCGGCGCCGGTATTGCTGATCCGCGTCCGGGTGCTTTGCGGGGTGGTGTGCGGCACCACGATGCATGCCTTGAGTCCCAGGCATGCAGCGGCCATGGCCGTGGCCAGTCCCGCGTTACCGCCGGAGGGACAGACCACCTTGCGCTTGCCCTGCTGCGCCGCCCGGCTGCACAGTAAGCCAATGCCGCGTATTTTGAACGAGCCGCCAGGTTGCAGGTTTTCCAGTTTCAGCCAGATACGGCGGGTCGGGGTCGACAGGCCAGGGTGCAGGATCAAAGGCGTGCGGATGTGAAGCATACAGGCTCCTGTTTCACGCCACCGGCTCGTCGAACTCGTGCGAGCCGGCGGTGAACGGTCCTCTCTCCCAAGCTTAGTTCACCCGGCCTCCGGGCGACCGTCTCAGCGGTCCGGCGCCGGTTGCGATCTTTTACCCATGGAAACTCGAAGGCCAAAGAACGATCAAAAGATCGCAGCCTACGGCAGCTCCTACGTAAGCCTGTTCGCGGAGGTACCATGAAAATCTCGGCCAAACTGGCATTTTTCGCCGTCGTCAGCACCCTCGCCTACCTCACGCTGGCGATCTGGGGACTGGGTGGTTTCGCGGCTTATTTCAGCCACGGTTCACTGGTCGTCGTTGCCCTGGCCACTCTGATCATGGCTGTCGCTTCTCTGTTCACCGAGGTCAACCTGAGTTCGGGGGAACGCGAAGACCGGGCCAACCGCTGGGTCATTCCGGCCTTTGGCGTGATCGGCTTACTGAGCGGCTTTCTGCCGGCTTATACCGACCGCATCGATTTCTGGACCTTTGGCGGTGAAGGCGTGCGCTGGCTCGGCGCACTGTTGTTCGTCGTCGGTGGCGCGCTGCGGTTGTGGCCGGTGTTTGTACTGGGCAAGCGCTTCAGCGGACTGGTGGCCATTCAGCCGGGACATCAACTGGTCACTGAGGGGATTTACCGCAACCTGCGCAACCCCAGTTATCTGGGGATGATGGTCATCGGCATGGGTTGGGCATTAGCCTTTCGCTCTGGTGTCGGACTGATTTTGGTGGCGCTGACGCTGATCCCGCTGATCGCGCGCATTCACTCGGAAGAAGCCTTGCTCCGGGCGCAGTTCGGCAGCGAATACGAGGCTTATTGCGCCCGCTCCTGGCGGCTGATCCCCGGGCTTTATTGAAAAAACGCAGGCCCCTGTGGGAGCGAGCTCGCTCCCACAGGGGGTGGAGTCGCTCATAAAGCCAGTAGTCGAAGCCGACCACCGGCATCCACCAGAACCCGGACCATTTCATAACCCGCCAACGTCCCATGCAACGTCTTGATCGGCTGCTCATGGGTCGCCGTCACGATCATCAAATCCGCCCCCGCCGCCTCGGCCGCCAGAATCCCCACCGTGGCGTCTTCAAAAACCAGGCACTGCCCAGGCTCGACACCCAGGCGCCGGGCCGCGAGGCGGTAACCGGCGGGGTCCGGCTTGCCGGCAGTCACATCCTCGGCGGTGATCATGACGGCAGGCACGGGAATCCCCGCCGCCGCCATCCGCCGCAACGCCAGTTCCCGCGGAGCGGAAGTGACGATGGCCCATTGGCTGGCAGGCAAAGACCGCAAGAATTTGCCCGCGCCAGCCACTTCGAATACCCCGTCGACATCTTCGATTTCCGCTTCGGTAATCCACGCGGCTTCGGCCTCGGCATCCACCCCGGGCAACCCCAGGCGCCTGATGGTGTCGACGGCGCGGGCACCGTGGATGGTCGGCAGGAATGTGTCGACATCGACGCCATGGCGCACCGCCCAGGTGGTCCAGACCCGCTCGGCGGCGGCGATGGATGTCAGGACCGTACCGTCCATGTCGAACAGAAAGGCACGGTAAGTCGAGTTGAATACGGAGTGATCGGACAAGAAAAAGAACCTCGCAAGTGCCGGACGGATTTACCCGGCAATGTAGCATCTGCGCACAGGTCAGTTGAGTCGTTTGGACTTGAAGGTCTGGCCCACGCAATCGAGCAGCCCGCCAATCATCCAGGGTTTCTTGATGAAGGAGACCTCATGCCGCACGCCTGCGCTTTCAGGGGTTTCGAAACCGGACATGATCATGATTGGCTTGTCCGGCCAGCGATCGCCGAACTGGTTAGCCAGGTCCGCGCCATTGAGCGTGCCGGGCATGGTGATGTCCGTCAGCAGCATGTGCACCTGCGGCGCATGTTGCTCCAGATACATCACTGCCGCGTCCGCACTGGTTTGCGGCTCGACGACAAAACCTTCTTCCTGAAGAATCTCACAGAGAAAATCCAGGATCAGCGGGTCGTCCTCAACCACCAGAATCAACCCGCCAGGAAGATCTCCACCCGCCGTCGGTACTCGACTCATGACCGTGCCGCCCCCTGATAGCCTCAATGATTTCGCGGGCTCTGACCCGCTACCTAAAAGGTATGAGCAGCGGACTCGGCGGAAATTCATTTTTGATGCAACCAGGTGACCTGGTATCAAGTGTGCTGATCAAGCTTGCGCAGCACGCTACCCCTGAAGCCCTGTGGAAAAACCTGTGGGAGCGAGCTTGCTCGCGATGGCGGCGGATCAGTCAACATAGATGTCGACTGTCATGCCCTCATCGCGAGCAAGCTCGCTCCCACAGGGTCTGCGGTGCTTGGACTTACTGCGACATTTCGCTTTTCTTCATCGCATCCTTGGACATTGCATCTTTTTTCATCGCGTCCTTGGACATGCTGTCTTTGGACATGGCGTCCTTGGACATGGAATCGGTCTTCTTCATCGCGTCTTTTTTCATCGCATCCTTGGACATCGCATCCTTGGACATGGCGTCCTTGGACATCGCATCCTTGCTCATGCTGTCGTTGCTCATCGTGTCAGCTGCGAACACAGAGGCAGCACCAACGGCCAGGCACATGGACAGAACAACAGTGGTCAACTTTTTCATGATGAATCTCCTTGGAGCACGGGTTTGCGGGCGGTGAATGTTTCGGGCGTTCATCAGCTGCCACCGAACCAGTTGTAGCCCTGGTCTTCCCAGTAGCCACCCGGATAGGTGTTAGTGACGAAAATCGCCTGGATGTGTTTGGGATTTTTGTAGCCGAGCTTGGTGGGCATGCGCAGCTTCATCGGGAAGCCATACTCGCGGGGCAGCACAGCGCCGTCGTAAGTCAGCGTCAACTGAGTCTGCGCATGCAGCGCGGTGGCCATGTCGATGCTGGTGTAGTAGTCGTCGGCGCATTTGAAACCGACGTATTTGGCATCGGTGTCAGCGCCGATGCGCTGGAGGAAGTCACTGAAGCGCACGCCGCCCCAACGCCCGATGGCGCTCCAGCCTTCGACGCAAATGTGCCGGGTGATCTGCTCGGTCTGGGCCATGGCGCGCAGCTCTTCGAGGCGCCAGCTACGTTTGTCGGCGACCAGGCCGGTGACTTCCAGGCGATAGCCCTCCTCCTCCACCACCGGCGCCTCGTCGATGCCGTAAAAGGCATTGAAGGGAAACGGCCGGGTGATCATCGACGCCGGATAGGTCGGCGCCATCGCATTGGGGTTGAACAGCCAGCCCTGTACCCGATCGTTGAAGCGCGACATGGACGACAACGCAGTCTCGACGCTTTCGTTGTCGGTGATGTTGCAGCCGGACAGCATGGCCACGCCGCCGAGGGTCAAACCACGCAGCAGAAACGAGCGGCGCGAGCGGTCTTCGATTTGCGGGGCGAGGATCTTGCGGGCGTCGCCGAGGATCGAAGCCTCGTCCAGCCCGGGGACCTGAATGCGCTTTTTCATACCTGCTCCTTGCGGCCGACGATCATGGCCAACAGCGTTTTCGGAACCAGCGCGACCATCAGCAGATGCACCGCCACGAAGGCCACCAACAGTGCCATGGCGAAAAAGTGCACACGGCGCGCGCCTTCATAACCGAACAGCAATTCACGCAACAGCGGGAACTGCACCGACTTCCACAACACCAGCCCGGAAAGCACCAGCAGAATGATGTCGACCATCACGAACAGGTACGCCACCCGTTGCACCTGGTTGTATTGGCTGAGGTCGGCGTGTCCGAGTTTTCCGCGCAAGGCGTCCCACAGGTCGTGCAGTACGCCTTTGGGCGAAACCGGAAAGAAGCGTCGCTTCAGGCGCCCGCTGAACAGATTGAAGGCCAGGTAGATCAGGCCGTTGATCGCCAGGAACCACATCGCCGCGAAATGCCATTGCAGCGCACCGCCTAGCCAGCCGCCGAGGGTGATCGACTTGGGAAAACTGAATTCGTAGATCGGCGAGGCGTTGTAGATGCGCCAGCCGCTGGTGACCATCACCAGCACCGCCAAGGCGTTGAGCCAATGGGTCAGCCGTAGCCAGCATGGATGAGTGGACTTGGGTGAAGCAGTGCTCTGCGACATGTTCGGCTCCCGGTTTGTTGTTGTTCGTTGGAGCCGAGTATGGGAGCGCGGAGATCGCCAAATCCTCACGTAAAGTTAAATTAATCGTGATAACTCGTTCCTGACGAGCACCGGAAAACCTGTGGGAGCGAGCTTGCTCGCGATGACGGCATTACATTCAACATCGAAGTTGACTGACCCACCGCTATCGTCGGAACGCCGCCCGGAGCAAGCTCGCTCCCACAGGGTTCTATGGTGGTCCGTCCAGTGCGCAACTATGGTTAAATGCCGCCCCCACAAATGACCGACCCGACCCGATGAACCCTGAAGCCCTCGCCACCCTCAACCAGCATCTGCTGACCGCCCTGGCGGCCGCCCCCGCCGAAACCCGCCGCCTGTTCCACGGCCGTGGCCGCTGCTGGCCAGGGCTGGAGCAAGTGACTGTGGACTGGTTGCAAGGCGTGGTGCTGGTGGCGCTGTTCAAGGAGCCGGAAGCGGCGCAGCTGGAAGACCTGAAGCAGGTGCTGATGGCGATCACCCAGTCTGAGCAGTGGGCAAAATCCGGTGCCCACACGCTGCTGTTGCAACACCGCTACCTGCTGCAAAGCACCACCGAATGGCTGCTCGGGGAGGTCATCGAGGAAATGACCATCACCGAAGGCGGGTTGAAGTACCGGGTGGACCTGGGCCGCAAGCAGAACACCGGGCTGTTCCTCGACATGCGCTACGGCCGCGATTGGGTCCGCGCCAATGCCGGGGGCAAACGGGTGCTGAACCTGTTCGCCTACACCTGCGGCTTCTCGGTGGCCGCTATCGAAGGCGGCGCGACGCATGTGGTCAACCTCGACATGTCGAGCCCGGCCTTGAACCGTGGCCGCGACAACCACCGGCTCAACGGCCACGACATGAGCAAGGTCAGCTTCCTCGGTCACGACCTGTTCAAATCCTGGGGCAAGGTGATTGGCAAGGGGCCGTACGACTTGGTGATCATCGACCCGCCGTCGTTCCAGAAAGGCAGTTTCCTGCTCACCAAGGATTACCAGCGTGTGCTGCGCCGGTTGCCGGAATTGCTCAGCCCTCAAGGCACCGTACTGGCCTGCATGAACGACCCGGCGTTTGGCGCCGATTTCCTGATTGATGGCGTGACTCGTGAGGCACCAAGCCTGCGGTTCGAGCAGCGGCTGGAGAACCCGCCGGAGTTTCCGGATGCGGATATTGAATGTGGGTTGAAGGCGTTGGTGTTTCGGCAGCGAGACTGATTCACTACTTTCGGATCTATACCGTAGATCCATGTGGGAGCGAGCTCGCTCCCACAGGTGTTCAACGCGGCTGCAACACCAACGCAAACAACTCGCCATGCCCGTTCACGTTGAGCTTGTGATAGAGGTTGCGCCGGTGCACTTTCACCGTCTCCGGGGAGATGCCCATTTGCTGGGCGATGGCCTTGCTGGAGAAGCCCTGGAGAATCCGCCGCGCTGTTTCGATCTCGCGCAGCGTCAGGCGTGCGTCGAAGCGATCGAGCAAGGTCGCCAGGTCGCCGGCCGGTGATTCAGCTGCCGGCCCTTCCGGCGGCAGCAAATCCAGGTGTCGGTGCATTGCTGCCAGCACCCAGTCACGCACGCACAGCAAGCGGCCCTGCTCCTCGAGGCTGAAGCGCGTCGAACGCCCGAGGGACAGGCCGAGCACGGCGCCGTCGACGTTGACCATGAACTGCAACTCGTCGCCACCGACCACGGTGCTGAAGTAACTCAGGTAGTACTCACTGTACTGGAACTGGTCGGGGGCCACCGATTCGAGGCTGTGCAAGCCGTCGGCGATGCCCGCGCAAGCGGCTTGGTAGAACGGGTCGAGCAGGTACATGCCGGCGCTGTAGTCCGCCAGTTCTTCATGCTCGTCAGGGCTGCCCTTGGCATCGAAATCGATCAGCAGGCGCGGCACATGCCCCGGGCGCATCAGCGCTACCAGCGCGTTGTCCAGCGGCACCAGCAAGCGCAGGGTATCGACCAACGCACGCCAGAAACCGTCCCGCCCCACCGCCGTGAAGACCCGCGCCAGCCCCTGGTGCACCGGCAACTCTTTCAACAACGCGTCCACGCACTACCCCTTTCGAGTAACCCATGATGGGAATGGGTGAAGGCCACCCCGGTCGATACGCTGCAAACTCCTGATTACCACCGGCCGCAACAGGCCAGGAGTGCCGCATCATGAGTCGTCACCGCTTGTATTTCAATCTGGGGTTTGGCGCCTGTCTGGCGGTTTCGCTGTCGGCTTTTGCGGTCGAGGCCCCGACGGTGCACGTGTACAACTGGTACGACTACATCGGCCCCACCACCTTGCAGGACTTCAAGCGTGACACCGGGATTGCGCCGGTCTACGACACCTTCGACAGCGCCGAAGTGCTGGAAGGCAAGTTGCTCACCAGCCGCAGCGGCTACGACGTGGTGGTGGCGAGCAATTTCAGTTTGCCCACGCTGATCAAGGCCGGTGCCCTGGCGCCATTGCCCCGGGCGCAGATGCCGGACTTCAAGAACATGGACGCCGACCTGCTGGCGAAACTCGCCAACAACGATCCGGGTAACCAGTACGCCGTGCCCTACCTGTGGGGCACCAACGGCATCGGCTACAACATCGACAAAGTCCGCGCAGCGCTGGGTGACAAGGCGCCGGTGGATTCCTGGGATCTGGTGTTCAAGGAGGAGAACCTGGCCAAACTCGGCCAATGCGGCGTGGCCATGCTCGACTCGCCGTCGGAGATGCTGCCGGTTGCCCTGCACTACCTCGGCCTGCCACCCAACAGCACCAACCCCGAGGACTACAAGAAGGCCGAAGCGCTGCTACTCAAACTGCGCCCGCACATCGCCTACTTCAACTCGTCGAAGTTCATCAGCGACCTGTCCAACGGCAATATCTGCGTGGCGGTGGGCTGGTCCGGCGCGATGCTCGAAGCCAAGAACACCGCCGAGCAGGCCGGCAACGGCGTGAAGATCGCCTACAGCTTGCCCAAGGAAGGCGCGCCGGTGTGGTTCGATACGCTGGTACTGCTCAAGGATGCACCGCACCCGGAACAAGGGATGGCCTTCATCGACTACCTGATGCGCCCTGAGGTCATCGCCCCGGTCAGTGACCACCTCAACTACCCCAACGGCAACCGCAGCGCCACCACGCTGGTGGCCGAAGCGACCCGCAGCAACCCGGCCGTCTATCCGCCTGCCGAAGCCATGGCCACCTTGTTCACCCTACAGCCCCTGCCGCCGGTCACCGAGCGCGTGCGCACGCGGATCTGGAGCAAGGTCAAAAACGGTCAGTGACGAGGACATCACAAAACCCTGTGGGAGCGAGCTTGCTCCCACAGGGTCCGTGGTGCCCAACAAATATTCTTTTTTCTGCCACGAATCGAAGATGAGAAAACCCATGAAACCACGTGCCCGCGACCTGAACATCCAGTTCGGCCAACTGCAGCCCGGCCCGCTCAACGCCATCACTGACGTCCCCGGCGTTCGGGTCGGCCACAGCAATGTACGAGGACGCACTGCCACCGGCCGCGACATCCTCACCGGCGTCACCGTCATCGAACCGCGTGCCGGTTCCACCAGCCAGCAGCCGTGCTTTGCCGGCGTGCATGTGCTCAACGGCAACGGCGATGCCACGGGGCTGGAGTGGATTCGCGAAGCGGGCTTGCTGACCAGCCCCATCGCCTTCACCAACACCCACAGCCTGGGCGTGGTGCGCGATGCGCTGATCGTGCTCGACCGCGAGCAGCAACCAGATGACGGGCGCCTCTACTGGAACATGCCGGTGGTGCTGGAAACCTTCGACGGCCTGCTCAACGACATCAACGGCTTTCACGTGAAGCCTGAACACGTGGCCCAGGCCGTGCGTTCGGCGGCGGGCGGTCCAGTGACCGAAGGTAATGTCGGCGGTGGCAGCGGCATGATCTGCCACGAATTCAAGGGCGGCATCGGCACCGCGTCGCGACGCTTGAACAGCGCCCAGGGTGGCTGGACGGTCGGCGCGATTGTCCAGGCCAACCATGGCATTCGCAATGAACTGCGCGTTGACGGGTATCCGGTCGGGCGCTACATGGAACAGGTCGATTCGCCGTTCCTCAAGGCCTCTCTGCCCCATCCGGGCATGGGTTCGATCGTGGTCTGCCTGGCCACCGATGCGCCGTTGCTGCCGCACCAGTGCACCCGCCTGGCCCAGCGCGCCAGCCTCGGCCTGGCCCGCACCGGCGGCGGCAATGAAGACCACAGCGGCGACATCTTCATCGCCTTCGCCACCGGCAATGAACACGTGCCGCCGGCCGCATATGAGAGCAAGAAAGCACCGACCACCGACAACCTGAGCATGGTCAACAACGATCACATCAGCGAGCTGTTCCTGGCGGCCACCGAAGCCGTGGAAGAAGCCATCATCAATGCCTTGCTCGCCGCCGACACCGCCGAAGGCAACGGGCATGCGGTACGGGGGCTGGATGTTGAAACCTTGCTCAAGGCGTTGCGTCGCGCCGGCTGGCCTGGGGATGCGACTAGCGGTACTTGAGTGCAACACTCGGTCTTTTTAGGATGAACTTGCGCAGCCGCTTGCTTGCTCAAGCCGCTGCGTAGGTGGTGAGTGAACTGAACCCCTACCAAGCTCACTGCCTGCTTCACGCGCATCTTGAGCCTCACGGCTCCACTTCCTCCCCATCAAGAGCTTTGAGGCTCTTTTTTTGCCTCTGAAAACCCACACAAATCACTGTAGGAGCGAGCCTGAACTGGTCAACTAATTTTGGACACCAGTTACGGTTTTCATGCCGCCAGTTTTTCCATAGCTACCGGTGAACGATAGCCGTTGTAGCTATGGAGCCTGACGTTGTTGTAACGCATCACGTAGCGTTGCACGTCTATGCGGGCTTCATGCTCAGAGTTGTAGCCATCTTCTGGCACCCACTCTGATTTAAGGCTCCCAAAGAAACGCTCCATCGGGGCGTTATCCCAGCAC
>NZ_JBFULI010000062.1:0-30657 GCF_056400405.1 Pseudomonas sp. P5_B3
CAAATGAGCAAATGAGGCCGCCATGAGAGCCATCATCCTCGAATCCGTGTTGACCTGCCCACATTGCAGTTTCGCCAAGCAGGAAGCCATGCCCACAGATGCCTGTCAGTTTTTCTATGAATGTGGCAATTGCAGGACTCTGTTACGCCCAAATCCCGGTGACTGCTGTGTGTTCTGCTCGTTTGGCTCGATGAAGTGTCCGCCGATCCAGGAGCAGCGCGGATGCTGTGGCATCGGGACGGATGCACCCCCACACGTGGGGAAGCCCATTTTTGGGGGGGAGATTTAGGGTCGGCTTTCGCCTGGAGGAAGTAGCCTGGAACGCAGAGTTAAAGGTCCAAGGCTTGCGGCCAAGCGTCTTTCACTCAAATGGCCTGATTATTGCTCTATTGCTCATACGAGCTCCCAATTTACCAGGCACCAACGTAAAAGCAGCGGTTATGGGAGGTGTGTCATGTGGAATCAGCCTCTGATGCTTGTGGTGATCTACCTCACGATCACCCTCAGCATCGGCTGGTTGTGGTCCATTGCCATCCTGTATTGGCTTTGATCCAGGGGAAAAGTGAATCACTACCTGATTTTATAAACACAAATGATCGGCAGCTTCACGCCCCGAGGAAGTCAGTCAACCAAAATCGAGGTACTGATGCGCAACTCGAACTCATCGGACTCCATCCCGGGCTTGTCCAGGGTGCGCAGCTGGATCAGCCGATCATTGATCAAAGCCGTGATGTCGGCGCCATTGGCGACGATGCGAAACCTGGGGATCATGGAATTTTTCCAAAAAAAACCCGCACAAGGCGGGTATGAAAGTAAGGAGCTTGAGTTATCAAGCGGCACGAGTGTAGACCATCAATCCCATAGCGTGACCTGTTCCTGTGCAGCTGCGGCTTCGGTGCTGCTAATGGCTCGTCGTGCCTGAGGGATTTTTATTTGTGGTCGATTGCCTTCCGGTCCGAAATTCGCTGTCGATTTTCCGGTGGAGGCCACCCGTGACGCGATCTATGCTGCGCCCATGAACCTACAAAAAACGCTGCTTCCGCCCCGTGCCGAGATGGTTCGCGCCATGCTTGAACGAGACACTTCCTACGAGGGGGTGTTCTTCACGGCGGTCAAGACCACAGGCATCTTCTGCCGCCCCGGTTGCACCGCCCGCAGCCCTAAGCCTGAGAATGTCGAGTTCTTTGCCAACGCAGAACAATGTCTGGCGGCGGGCTATCGCGCCTGCCTGCGCTGCAAGCCGATGGACACCGCCGCCAGCGCGCCGGACTGGGTGCAGAAACTGTTTACATCGGTAGACAGCGACCCGGAACAGCGCTGGAGCGACGCCCATCTGCTGGCCGAAGGCATCGAACCGCTGAAATTGCGCCGCTGGTTCAAGCAGCATTTCGGCATGACCTTCCACGCGTGGCTGCGCGCCCGGCGTCTGGGCATGGCGCTGGGCGGGATCAAACAGGGCGACTCCATCGACGACGTTGCTTTCGATTCCGGTTACGAGTCCCTGAGCGGTTTTCGCGACGCTTTCCAGAAGTCGTTTCACATCACCCCGGGCCGCGCGGCCAATAGCGAGCCGCTGCTGTTCACACGCCTGACCACACCGCTGGGACCGATGATCGCCATGGCCGAACGGCGTGGACTGGTGCTGCTGGAGTTTCTCGACCAGGCCTCGCTGAACCCGGCGGTCGAGGCGCTGCAAAACCGTTTCGGTTATGCCGTGGCGCCGGGTCACAACGCGCATTTGCAGCAGATCGAAGCGCAATTGCCCGCGTATTTTGCCGGCACGCTCACCGAGTTCAGCGTGGCCTTGCACATGCCCGGCAGCGAGTTCTCCCGTCGGGTCTGGGCCGAACTGGCGAAGATCCCTTACGGCCGGACCACCACCTACGGCGCCATCGCGGCGAGGCTGGGCAAGCCCGGTGCCAGCCGCGCAGTGGGCCTGGCCAACGGGCATAACCGCTTATCGATTGTCGTGCCGTGCCACCGCGTGATCGGCGCCGACGGCTCGTTGACCGGCTACGCTGGAGGCCAGCCGCGCAAGGCGTTTTTGCTCAGGCTGGAGAACGCGGCGGTGCAGCTCACGGAGCAACTGGCGCTCTGATCCCCAACGTCTTTTTCATAAGGAAGGAAGCTCGATGGACAGGCTCGACAATCAACTGCACCAACTGCATCACGAGGGTTTGCTGATCCTCACCAACGTCGCCGATGCCGCTGGGGCGCGGCTGGTGGAGCAACTGGGCAACAAGGCCGTGGCCACCAGCAGCGCGGCGGTGGCCTGGGTGCATGGCTACCCGGACGGCAACACCCTGCCCCTTGAGCGCCTGGTCTCGACCGTCGAGTCGATTGCCCGGGTCATTTCGGTGCCGCTGACCGTGGACATCGAGGCCGGTTACTCCGATGACCTGGAACGGGTGGCCCAAGTAGTTGATGCGGTCATCGCCGCGGGCGCCGTCGGGATCAATATCGAAGACGGTTCCTCACCGCCGGAGTTGTTGGTACGCAAGATTGAAACCGCCCGCCAGGTGGCCGAGCGCCGTAACGTGAACCTGTTTATCAATGCGCGCACCGATGTCTACCTGCGGGGTCTGGTGCCTGCCGAAGATCGCGTCGCGGAAACTCTCAGGCGCGCCGCGCTGTATCAAGCAGCCGGGGCCAATGGCCTGTTTACGGCGGGCGTTACCGCCGAGTACGAGATCAAGGCGCTGTGCCAAGGCACCTCGCTGCCGCTGAATGTGCTCGGCTTCCCGGGCCTGCCGTCGCCCGAAGCGCTTGAAGCACTTGGCGTACGGCGTCTGACCGCCGGTTCAGGCATCGCCGAGTTCCTCTACGGCGCCATGGCTGGCATCGTCAAAAGTTTTCTGCAAACCGGCAAGTTCGATAGCCACGACCTGAAGGCCTTGACCTATGGCGAAGTGAACGCCCTGTTGAAACCGTCCGGGAAAGCCTGAGCCCATGTCTGACGGCTATCGGGCGGCCAGTGAGTTCCTGGCCGCCATCGATGACGACTGGCGCCGCCACATCGACGCCATCGGTCCGTGTCTGCACCAGCCGCATGCGGCGCGTGATCCGTATGAGTCACTGGTGCGGGCGATTGCCTATCAGCAACTGCATGCCAAGGCCGGCGATGCGATTGTCGGTCGGCTGCTGGCGCTGTTCGGTTCGGGTTCGTTTCCCAGGCCTGAACAGATTGTCGCGGCAGATTTCGACCAATTGCGCAGTTGCGGCTTTTCCGCGAGCAAGATCGCGACCATCCAGGGTATCGCCCAGGCGTCGCTGGACGGCGTGGTACCGGATTACGCCACGGCGCTGGCCATGGACGATGAAGCGCTGATCGAACGCCTGATCACGTTGCGCGGTGTGGGCCGCTGGACCGTGGAGATGCTGCTGATCTACAGCCTGGAACGGCCGGATATCCTGCCGGCCGATGACTTTGGCGTGCGTGAGGGTTATCGACGGCTCAAGGGCCTGGAGGTGCAGCCGACGCGCAAGCAGATGATCGAGATCGGATTGGCGTGGAGCCCTTACCGGACTGTGGCCTCGTGGTATTTGTGGCGGGTGCCCAACCGGTAGACCGCGTTTTCGTTCATCGCGAGCAAGCTCGCTCCCACATGGACTTCTGTGTAAATAAAATCTTTGGCAGACACAAAACCTGTGGGAGCGAGCTTGCTCGCGATGACGTCAGTAGCGGCACCTCATCATCCAAAACCAATCACAACCCCGACTTCAACCGACTGAACGCCCGGATCAGCGCCCGGTTGAACGCCTTGCCATTGTCATTCTTGCTGTACAGCGAAGCCCTGACCGCAGCTGTCGGATACGTCCCCGGATCGTTGCGAATCGCCGGGTCGACCAAACCGTCCGCCGCCGTGATCGCATTGGCGTAATGGATAGTGTCGGTGATCGGCGCAATCACTTCCGGGGTCATCAAATAGTCCATCAATGCCAGGCCGGCCTTCGGATGCGGCGCATCCTTGGGAATGACCATGGCATCGAACCAGATTAGCGTACCCTCCTGCGGAATCCGGTACTTAAGCGAATACGGTTTGCCCGCCACCTCGGCCTGGCCCGCCGCGATGCCCACGTTGCCGTTCCACGACATCGCCACGCAGGTATTGCCGTTGGCCAGGTCGCTGATGTTCAGGTCGTTGTCGAAGTAACGAATGTACGGCCGAATCTTCGCCAGTTGCTGCTCGGCCAGTTTCAGGTCATCGAGGCTCTGGCGGTTGATGTCCAGCCCCATGTATTTCATGACTGCGGCGAACACTTCGTTGGGATCGTTGAGCAGGCTGACCCCGCAATCGGCGAATTTCGAGACCACGGCCGGGTCGAACAGCATCGCCCAACTGTCGGTCGGCGCGTCGGGCAGGCGCTGTTTCACGGCCTGTTCCTGATAACCCACGCCTGTGGTGCCCCAGGCGTAGATCCCGGCATAGCGGTTGCCCGGATCGAACACCGCCATGTGCTGACGGAACTCCTCGCCGACGCCGGCAAAGTGCGGCAGTTGCTGCTTGTCGACCATCTGCACCGCGCCACTCTCGATGGCCCGGGACAGATGCTGCCCCGCCGTCAATACCAGGTCGTAGCCACTGCGGCCGGTCAGCAGCTTGGTCTCGACGGTTTCCAGGGAATCGAAGTGGTCGGCCACCACATGGATGCCGGTTTTCGCTTCAAAATTCTTCAAGGTGTCCGGGGCCAGGTATTCACCCCAGATGTACAGGTTGACCACCGGCCTGGCGCTGTCGGCGGCCTGCACACACAGGGGTGCAAGCACCAGCAGTATTGCTTGAGTCAGTTTGTGCAGGCCCATGGTTACGCTCCCTTTTTGCTGGAAGTAGTGGCGGCGTACTGCGGCATGGTGATGCATGCGACGTTGCCGCCACCGAGGAGGATTTCCCGGGAGTTTTCGATGCCGACGACGCTGTGCTTCGGGAACAATTCGGCCAGGGTCGCCAGCGCCACTGTGTCGTTGCGATCACCAAACAGCGGCACCACGATGGCACTGTTGCCGGCGTAGTAATTGATGTAAGACGCACAGATTTTCGTCCCGGCCTGGCGGGTATGGGTGCTGTCCTGCTGATCCAGCCCCTCGGCTTCTTCGGCCGTCCACTCCAGCACATCCGGCTGCGGCAGCTTGTGCACGATCAATTCGCGGCCACGGCTGTCGCGGGTGCTGCGCAGAATGTCGTAGGCCTCCTGATAGATTTCCCACTGCGGGTCGTCACGGTTGTCGGTCCATTGCAGCACCACTTCACCAGGACGCACGAAACACGCGAGGTCGTCGACGTGGCCATCGGTTTCGTCGAACTTGCAGCCCCGGGGCAGCCAGATCACCTGCTCGGCGCCGAGGTAGTCGGTCAGACGGCGGGTGACTTCGTCCTTGCCCAGATGCTGGTTGCGGTTGCGGTTGAGCAGGCATTGCTCGGTAGTGAGGATGCTGCCCTGGCCGTCGCTCTGGATGCCACCCATTTCGGCGATCAACGGCGCGCGATAGCGGTCGAAGCGTTCGATTTCGAGGATTTTGCTGGCGATCTGGTCGTCCTTGTCCCACGGGTAGTACAAGCCGCCGTCGAGCCCGCCATAGGCGTTGAATTCGAAATCGACGCCGCGCACTTCGCCACTCTGATCATTGACCACAAAACACGGGCCGCTGTCGCGGAACCAGGTGTCGTTGCAAGTCATTTCCACCACACGCACTTGCGGTGGCAACTGGCGGCGCGCGGTGGCGAACTGTGCCGCCGACGCGCACACAGTGACTGGCTCGCTCATGGAAATGGCAGTAACGATCTGTACCCAGACTTTCTGCGCAGGCTTGGCACCGTTGCGCCAGACGTCAGTGCGCTCCGGCCAGCCCAGCCAGCAACCGGACTTGGCTTCGAATTCGCCGGGCAGACGGAAACCGTCCTGTTTGGGAATGGTGTCAAGCAAGCGGGCCATGGTCAAACCTCTTCAGCGGGGATTGGAATGACCACAGGCTAAGGGCGTTGATGACTGGCTCGCCAACGATGATTATTTCGGAACACTTGAATTCAACTCATCAATCTAGCAACTGATCGTTGAACCACTCCAGCATCTGCGCCACCGCCGGACGTTCCAGCCGCACCCGTTCACACACCAGCGCGTATTGGCCCAGGGCGGTCATGCTCGACGTAAACGGGCGGACCAGCCGACCGCTGAGCAAATCCTCCTGGGCCGTCAGGTTGTCGCCCATGGCCACGCCCTGCCCTTGCGCCGCGGCCTCCAGCGCAAGCCCCGCATGGGCGAAATACAACTGGCGGTCCGGGCGTTGGTCGCCGGCATGGCTGGTGAGCCACGCGGTCCAGGTCTTGCCGTCCTGGTCGTCGTGTAGCAGGCAATGGCGAGCCAGATCCTTCGGGGTTTTCAGCGTGCCCTGGTTGAACAGGCCGGGACTGCACACCGGAAAGAACTGCAATGCCGGCAGCGGCCGGACGAAATACGCGGTGCTGTCCACGGGGCCTGTGCCGTAGGTGATCGCCAGGTCGATGTCTTCCCCGGGCGCCGTGGCGTCGATCGGTTGTTCGTACAGATGCAAGGTGATGTGCGGGTAACGCGCGTAGAAATCCGTGAGACGACTCATCAGCCACTTTTGCGCCAGCTCGGCGGTGACCGCCAGACGCAACACCGCCAGGGATGAGGGATCGCGCAGCTCGTCGCAGGCATCGCCAATCAACTCGAAGGCCTGTTGCAAACTCTGCATCAGGCGCCCGGCGGCCAGGGTCGGGCGAATCTGCCGGCCCTCGCGCACGAACAGCGATACACCGAGCTGCTCTTCGAGCTGGCGAATCTGGTGGCTGACCGCGCTGTCGGTGACACACAACTCGGCCGCCGCCCGGCCGAAATGGGCATGACGGGCAGCGCATTCGAAGGTTCGCAGGGCTGCCAGGGAAGGTAATCGTCGCATCAGGTCATGTCCCGGTTTCGAGGGGGACATGCTGACTCGGCAGTTGGTGGGCGTCCAGTGGGACCGCGTTATCGTTCATCGCAGGCAAGCCAGCTCCCACAGGGGAATGCATTCTAATGCGGGAGCGGCGGTGCGACGATTCGACTTGCTCGCGAAGGCGTCGGCACCATCACTGCATATCTTCTAGGCTGAACGGGATCACTCTACCAACGGAGACCAGCATGCAACTCGAAGGCTCCTGCCATTGCGGTGCGGTGTCATTCAGCCTGACCAGTGCCCACCCCTACCCCTATCAACGCTGCTATTGCTCGATCTGTCGCAAGACCCAGGGCGGGGGCGGCTTTGCGATCAACCTCGGGGGCGATGCCGCCAGCCTCAAGGTTCGCGGACGCAAACACATCGCGATTTACCATGCGCGACTCAAGGAAGAAGGCGACAAACGCGCCCACAGCAGCACCGCCGAGCGGCATTTCTGTTCGGTGTGCGGCTCGGGTCTGTGGTTGTTCAGCCCTGAATGGCCCGAGTTGATTCACCCCTTCGCCTCGGCGATCGACACCCCGCTGCCGGTGCCGCCAGAGCACACGCACCTGATGCTGGGTTCAAAGGCATCATGGGTGGAAGTCGAGGCGCAGCCCGGAGATCTACAGTTCGATCTGTACCCCGAAGAGTCCATCGCGCAATGGCATGAACGACTGGGTTTGAGCCGTTCATGACTGGGTGGTGCGGGATTACGCCGCTACCGGCACACCACTATGAAAACGGAACTCCACGTCCGGCGACTCGATCAGTTCCTGCTCGGCGGCGCGGACCTTGTCGATCACCAGGGCGATGTCCCTGGCGTCGCCGTACTGACAGGCCAGTTTCAGGTAACCCTGGAAATGCCGGGCCTCGCTCTTGAGCAGACCGAAGTAAAACTTGCCCAGTTCTTCGTCCAGATGCGGTACCAGCGCTTCGAAACGCTCGCAACTGCGGGCCTCGATGAATGCCCCCACCACCAATGTGTCCACCAGTTTCACCGGCTCGTGACTGCGTACCACCTTGCGCAGCCCCGACGCGTAACGCCCGGCGGACAGCTGGCGCAGTTCGATCTTGCGGCGCTTCATCAGGCGCATGACCTGTTCGTGGTGCACCAGCTCTTCCCGGGCCAGGCGCGACATCATGTTGATCAGGTCGACGTGGGAGTGATACTTGGCGATCAGGCTCAACGCGGTGCTGGCAGCCTTGAATTCGCAGTTCTTGTGGTCGATCAGCAGGGTTTCCTGATCGGCCAGCGCGGCCTGGATCCAGCCGTCGGGGGTGCGGCAGCCAAGGAACTCGTGAATTTCGGGAAGGATCATGGGGCTCACGGACAAATAGGTTCAAACGAAGGGCGCCGATTATACCGGCCTGCCCGCAGACCACCAGTCGCCAACCGTTGATATGCATCAAGTCCCCGAATCGCAGACAGCAACTATAGTTGTGCAACGCCGTGCTTTTTTATTGTCAGGAGATCGCGCTCATGCAAGCCGTACGCAGCATTCTGGTGGTCATCGACCCCGAACACTCCGAAAGCCTGGCGCTCAAACGGGCGAAGTTGATCGCCGGTGTGACCCAGGCGCAGTTGCATCTGCTGGTGTGCGATCCCAAGCATGATCACAGCGCCATGCTGGGTGTGCTCAAGGCCGCGTTACTTGCGGACGGCTACACCGTCACCACCGAGCAGGCCTGGAATCAGAGCCTGCACGAAACCATCGTCGATGTGCAGCAGGCGGAAGGTTGCGGCCTGGTGATCAAGCAACACTTTCCCGACAGCGCACTGAAAAGGGCCCTGCTGACACCCGAGGACTGGAAATTGCTGCGCCAATGCCCTTCCCCGGTACTGCTGGTGAAAACCGCTGGTTCATGGAAAGACAAAGTGATCCTGGCGGCCGTCGACGTGGGCAACGCTGACGGCGAACATCGCCATCTGCACAACACCATCATCGATCATGGCTATGACATCGCAACCCTGGCCAAGGCCCACTTGCACGTGATCAGCGCCCACCCGTCGCCGATGCTGTCGTCAGCCGACCCGACGTTTCAACTCAGCGAAACCATCCAGGCGCGCTACCGCGAGCAATGCAAGTCGTTCCAGGCTGAATTCGACATTGACGATGAACACCTGCACATCGAGGAAGGCCCGGCGGATGTGCTGATTCCGTTCATGGCGCACAAGCTGCAGGCGGCAGTGACGGTGATCGGCACCGTGGCGCGTAGCGGGTTGTCAGGGGTGTTGATCGGTAATACGGCGGAAGTGGTGCTGGATGCGGTCGAGAGCGATGTGCTGGTGCTCAAGCCGATGGAAGTGGCGGATCATCTTGAGGAAATTGCCGGCAAGCATTGAGATCTGTGCCGTCTGGTAAATCGCCATCGCGGGCAAGCCCGCTCCCACAGGGGATTTGTGAACGACACAGGTCCAATGTGGGAGCGAGCTTGCTCGCGATGCTTTTAGGCGCCAAAGGCGTCTTTGAGGAAACCCGGCGCAATGTAGCGCTGGTAATGGGCCTCGGAGAGCAGGAAAAATTCCCGATCGATGGCATCGCGCAATTCCGGCAGATTCCAGTCGCGAAACTCCGGCAGCAGCACCATCCCGTAGGCTTCCAGGTTGTTGATCACCCGTGCGCCCCGGGCGATCAACTGGTAGGCCCAGCAGTATTCCGACTGATGGGGCACGAAGCGGATCTTGCGTTGCTCCAGCTGCATTCGCAGCAGCGCCGGGTCGAAAATCTCCACCTTGGCGGCCATCACCTGGGACAGCAACTGCTCCAGGCGCAGCCATACCGCGCGCTTTTCCTCCTCGTTGTAACCGTTCCAGTGGATCACTTCGTGGTGGAAACGCTTGCAGCCACGGCACACCAGGTCACCGTAGACAGTGGAGCAAAGGCCGACGCATGGCGTCTTGATGGTCTGATTGGGCATAGATAGGCAAAACGCGAAAAAGCAGAACAGGCCGGCATGTTAGCCCTTTGTCGGCCATTGATCACCCCTCAACGTTCAGGGCCTTGGGTGAATCGGGGTTTGCCGGCCGCCTCCACCAAAGTCCAATAAACACTGACTTACCTTTAATTTTTTTTTGCCGTAGAATCAGCCTGCCTTTTTAGGCGCCAATGTCCGTTAGAAGCTGTTTTCAAAGCGTCACGAGCACAGTCGTTCCTTCAGAGCGGTGTTGGCGAGGGGTTTTTCCAGCGGGGAAAAGCCCAACGCCAACCCTCATCAGCTCCCGTTCTGCAGGCGTAAAACTTTGAAAGCAGCTTCTGTAAGGAATTGTCGGTAATTCTGGCTAAGTGGCTCACAACGCCATGCTGCGCATGAGTACGGCAATTTCGGGATGAGCGTCCCGGACACCCATTTGGGACCACTGATGAGGGTAATAACTGTGCTTGAAGCCTACCGCAAACATATCGAAGAGCGCGCAGCACTGGGTATCGTTCCCCAGCCGCTAAACGCCGAACAAACTGCAGGCCTGGTCGAGCTGCTGAAAAATCCCCCGGCTGGCGAAGAAGCATTCCTCGTTGACCTGATCACCAATCGCGTTCCGCCTGGAGTGGACGAAGCAGCCTATGTCAAGGCCGGCTTCCTGTCCGCCATCGCCAAAGGCGAAGCCAAATCCCCCCTGATCGACAAGAAGCGCGCTGTTGAACTGCTCGGCACCATGCAGGGCGGCTACAACATCGTGACTCTGGTAAACCTGCTGGACGACGCCGAACTGGCGCCAGTAGCTGCCAAAGAACTCAAGCACACCCTGCTGATGTTCGACGCCTTCCACGACGTCGCTGAAAAAGCCAAGAACGGTAACGTTCACGCCCAAGGCGTGCTGCAATCCTGGGCTGACGGCGAGTGGTTCGTGAAGCGCCCGACCCTGGCCGACAAGATCAGCCTGCGCGTGTTCAAGGTCACCGGCGAGACCAACACCGACGACCTGTCCCCTGCCCCTGATGCCTGGTCCCGTCCGGACATCCCGCTGCACGCCCTGGCCATGCTGAAAATGGCTCGCGACGGCATCGTGCCTGACGCACAAGGCGTCACCGGTCCGATGAAGCAGATCGAAGAAATGCGCGGTCAAGGTTTCCCTATCGCCTACGTCGGCGACGTGGTCGGTACCGGTTCGTCGCGTAAATCGGCGACCAACTCCGTACTGTGGTTCTTCGGCGACGACGTTCCCTACGTGCCGAACAAGCGTGCCGGCGGTTTCTGCTTCGGCAGCAAGATCGCTCCGATCTTCTACAACACCATGGAAGATGCCGGCGCACTGCCAATCGAGTTCGACGTATCCAACATGCACATGGGCGACGTGATCGACCTGTACCCGCATGCTGGCAAAGTCTGCAAGCACGGCACCGACGAAGTCCTGACCACCTTCGAAATGAAGACCCCGGTGCTGTTGGACGAAGTTCGCGCTGGCGGCCGTATTCCGCTGATCATCGGCCGTGGCCTGACCGAGAAGGCTCGCACCGAGCTGGGTCTGCCACCTTCGACCCTGTTCAAGAAGCCTGAAGCACCGGCTGAAAGCACCAAGGGTTTCACCCTGGCGCAGAAAATGGTCGGCAAGGCTTGCGGCGTGACCGGCGTTCGTCCGGGCACCTACTGCGAACCGAAGATGACCACCGTCGGCTCCCAGGACACCACAGGTCCGATGACCCGTGACGAACTGAAAGACCTGGCGTGCCTGGGCTTCTCGACCGATCTGGTGATGCAGTCCTTCTGCCACACCGCGGCCTATCCAAAGCCGATCGACGTGACCACCCACCACACCCTGCCTGACTTCATCATGACCCGCGGCGGCGTTTCCCTGCGTCCGGGCGACGGCATCATCCACTCGTGGCTGAACCGCATGCTGCTGCCGGACACCGTCGGTACCGGTGGTGACTCCCACACCCGTTTCCCGATCGGCATCTCGTTCCCGGCCGGTTCCGGCCTGGTCGCGTTCGCCGCAGCCACCGGCGTCATGCCGCTGGACATGCCTGAGTCGATCCTGGTTCGCTTCAAAGGCGAACTGCAGCCAGGCGTCACCCTGCGTGACCTGGTTCACGCCATTCCTTACTACGCGATCCAGGCTGGCCTGCTGACCGTAGAGAAGAAAGGCAAGAAGAACGCCTTCTCCGGTCGCATCCTGGAGATCGAAGGTCTGCCTAAACTGACCGTCGAGCAAGCGTTCGAACTGTCTGACGCCTCGGCTGAACGTTCGGCTGCCGGTTGCACCATCCAGCTGTCCAAAGAGTCGATTGCCGAATACCTGCAGTCCAACATCACCCTGCTGCGCTGGATGATCGGCGAAGGCTACGGCGATGCACGTACTCTGGAACGTCGCGCTCAAGCGATGGAAGCCTGGCTGGCCAACCCTGAGCTGCTGCAAGCGGACAAAGACGCTGAATACGCTGAAATCATCGAGATCGACCTGGCCGACATCAAGGAGCCTGTGCTCTGCGCGCCGAACGACCCGGACGACGCTCGCCTGCTCTCCAGCGTTGCTGGCGAGAAGATCGACGAAGTGTTCATCGGTTCGTGCATGACCAACATCGGTCACTTCCGCGCTGCCGGCAAGTTGCTGGAACAGGTCAAGGGTCAGTTGCCAACCCGTCTGTGGCTGTCGCCGCCGACCAAGATGGACGCTCACCAGCTGACCGAAGAAGGCTACTACGGCATCTACGGCAAGGCCGGCGCGCGCATGGAAATGCCAGGCTGCTCGCTGTGCATGGGTAACCAGGCACGTGTAGAGCCGAACTCGACTGTCGTGTCGACTTCGACCCGTAACTTCCCGAACCGTCTGGGTGACGGCGCGAACGTCTACCTGGCTTCGGCTGAGCTTGCGTCCGTGGCTTCCATCCTGGGTCGCCTGCCGACCGTCGAGGAGTACATGGAATACGCTGGCAAGATCGACAGCATGGCTGCCGATGTCTACCGCTACCTGTCCTTCGACCAGATCGCCGAGTTCCGTGAAGCTGCTGCGAACGCCAACATCCCGGTCGTTCAAGCCTAACGTTGCAACGCAATGAAGAACGCCGCCCATCGTGAGATGGGCGGCGTTTTTTTATGCCTTCTGCCACAGCCCCTACCCTGTGGGAGCGAGCTTGCTCGCGATGGCGGTCTGTCTGTTAAATCCATGTCGACTGACCCGCCGCTATCGCGAGCAAGCTCGCTCCCACAGGTTATGCGCCAGCCTTCAGGGCCTGCTGCACCGCCCCATCTACACTCAAACCACTCAGAATCACACCGCTGGATTTCACCTGCGCCAATGCCGTTTGTACGTCATCCTTCAGCCGCGCCAGAATCAGGCGTTTGCCCTCCTGATGCACCCGCACAAAAAACTCCTGCAACGCCTCGATGCTGGTGCCATCCAGATCTGGCGACTCCTCAAGACTGAGAATCACCGAATGAACAGGCACTTGTGAGTGTCGAATCAGACGCAAGGCACCGCCAAGAATCCGCTCGACGTTGGCAAAGAACAACGCTTCCCCCGGTCGCACAATCAACACACCCGGCACTGCTTGCGCCGTTGGATGGCGGTGCAGGTCGACAAAGTCGTGACCGCCATCGATGCGCCCCAGAATCTGGATATCCGCCGCAGACATCTGCTTGAGCATCAGCAATACACTGATCGCCACCGCCACCAGCAAGCCATCCAGCACCCCCAGCACCAACACCGCAGCCACGGCGCAGATCACCAGCAAGCGGTCACGGCGCCAGATGAAATACCGTCCCAGCGGCTGCAGGCTCAAGCCGCGACCCAGGGCATGGATGACGATGGCGGCGAGGATCGGTTCCGGGGTCAGGGCGATGTAAGGCAGCACCGTCAGGACAATGACCAGCACCATCAGCGCCGCCACGATACCGGCCAGACGCGAAGTGGCACCCGCCGCCTCATTGGCCGACGTCGCCGAATACCCCGCTCCCGCCGGCATGCCGTGGAACAGGCCGGACAGCAGGTTGGAAGCCCCCAGCGCAAGCAAGTCGCGGTTCGAGGTGACGCGGTCACCATGTTTTAGCGCATAAGAACTGATCGAACCATAGGACTCCGCATACAGAATCATCACCATGGCGAACGCCAATTCCCCCAGACGCAGCCAGTCGGCAAACGGCAGTACCGGCAGCTTCGGCACCTCCAGGCTCAGGTCGATCACGCCGATCAGCTTCACGCCATAGGCCGGCAGGTCCAGCCACTGCCCCGCCGCAATGCCGATCACCACCACCAACAAACCTCCCGGCAAGCGCCGAAACCGCGCAAACAGCCATAACAAGGCCAATGCCACGGCGCCGACACCAGCCGCCACCCAGTTCCATTGCGGCAGTTGCTCCAGCAGTTGCGGCAGGAAGCCCACCAGGTTGGCATCGGTCAAATGCACGCCGACCACACTGGCGACCTGTTTGAGAATGATGGTCAGCGCCAGGCCAAAGGCAAAGCCGCGCAGCACCGGTTTGGCGATGAACGAGGTCACGCTGCCGAGCTTGAACAGCCCGGCCAGCAAGAAAAACGCCCCGGTCACCAGCACCAGGCCGATGGCCAGGGTCGAGCGAAGCCCGGGGTCGCCATTGGCCAAGGTGGCGGTCGCGGCGGCCAGCACCGCGGCGGACGATGAAGTGGCCGAGACAATCGCAAAGCGGCTGGTACCGAACAGGCCATAACACAGCAACCCGGCGAACAAGGCGATCACCCCGGCTTGGGGCGCCAGTGCGGCGATGCTTGAATAGGCGACCGCTTCAGGCAGCAACAGGCCGGCAATCGACAAACCTGCCATCAGGTCCTGCCAGCGGTTGGGTTGCACGGTGGGATTAGCGTTGGGGGCGCTCGACAATCCAGTGTCTCCAGGCGAAAAAAAACCGCTGCACGTATCACGTGCAGCGGCCACTGTAGCTGTCAATCCGGCACTGTGCGAGCAGGCCGGTCGATCATGCGGTCAGCGAGTAGATCAACGCCGTGATCGCCACCAGGCCCACCGCCGTCACGAAGACGTTGGATGCCTGACCGCGATAGCGCGCCATCGCTGGAACCTTGCGGATGGCGTACATCGGCATCAGGAACAGGATCGCCGCGATCACCGGGCCACCGAGGGTTTCGATCATGCCGAGGATGCTCGGGTTCAGCGTGGCGACGATCCAGCACACCACCAGCATGAACGCGGCGGTCATGCGGTCCAGGGTCTTGGCGGACGGACGCTTGCCGCTCTTGACGATCAGGCCCTTGAGACCTTCGCTGGCGCCGATGTAGTGGCCCAGGAACGACTTGGAAATGGCCACGAAGGCAATCAACGGCGCCGCGAAGGCGATGGTTGGATTGCTGAAGTGGTTGGCCAGGTACGACAGGATCGACAGGTTCTGCGCCTTGGCTTCAGCCAGTTGTGCTGGCGACAGGGTCAGCACGCAACTGAAGACGAAGAACAGCACCATCACCACCATCAGCAGGTGGGCGCGGGACAGGATCTGCGAGCTGCGCTCCTCGGCATGCTCACCATAGCGACGCTTCTGGTCCACGGCGAACGCCGAGATGATCGGCGAGTGGTTGAACGAGAACACCATCACCGGAATCGCCAGCCACATCGTGTGCAGCAACGCCGAAGGCGCCGGCACGCTGCTGGCGGTAGCCAGGATCCCGCCGTTCCAGTGCGGAACCAGGTACACCGCCAGGAACAGCAGCGCAACGATGAACGGGTAGACCATCAGACTCATGGCCTTGACGATCAATTGCTCACCGCAACGTACCACCGCCAGCAGGCCGAGGATCAGCACCAGCGACAGCACGGCGCGCGGTGGCGGCATGATGTGCAGTTGATGCTCGAGGAAACTGCCCACGGTGTTGGTCAGGGCCACGCTGTAGATCAGCAGGATCGGGAAAATCGCGAAGAAGTACAGCAAGGTGATCAGCGCGCCGGCCTTGATGCCGAAATGCTCTTCCACCACTTCGGTGATGTCGGCGCCTTCGCGACCGGAAAGCACGAAACGGGTCAACCCGCGGTGTGCGTAGAACGTCATCGGGAACGCCAGCAACGCCAGGATCACCAGCGGCCAGAAACCGCCCAGGCCTGCGTTGATCGGCAAAAACAGGGTTCCCGCACCAATCGCCGTGCCGAACAGGCCCAGCATCCAGGTGGTGTCTTGGCGATTCCAGCTCGACAGCGTTGCTGGTGTCGCATCTACATAGCGTTTGTTGACGCTATTGGCCTGATCATTCATCCGGTGGGATCTCCACATTCCGGTCACTTGCCACCCGGTCAGAACGCGTCGGAATACCCGACAGGCAGCGCCCTGGCCGGAACAGGGGCGCGATTCTGGAGGATTAGTGAACAGAAGCAAAGACTTAGGTGAGGAACGGTGGTACCAGATAGACGGAAGTCCCCCTGTGGGAGATCACCTGTGGGAGCGAGCTTGCTCCGGGCGGCGTTCCGACGATAGCGGTGTATCAGCCGGAGAATATGTTGCATGTGCCGCAGCCATCGCGAGCAAGCTCGCTCCCACAAGGATCTGCAGTGCACCTGCGCGTCATCGCCAAAGCGCAGTCCGCACTTGATAAAGGTCTACCATCATGTATTTTTAACTGACCTGCATTCCCCCCGGAGTCTTCCCATGCCACTGGTTCGCGTCGACATCAAAAAACATCAGGACCCCACCCACGCAAAGCGCATCGGCCAACTGATCTATGCCGCCATGCACAGCACCATCGGTGTACCGCAGAATGATAATTTCCAGATCCTCGCCGAACACGATGCGCAGCATTTCATCTTTGACCCCGGTTATCTGGGCATCAACCGCACGGACCAGTTGGTAGTGATCCAGATCACCATGAGCGAAGGCCGGACTATCGAGCAGAAAAAACTCCTCTACAAAACCATTGCCGAGAGCCTTCATGCAGAGCTCGCGGTGCGCCTGGAGGACGTTTTCATTAATCTGGTGGAAGTGAAAAAAGAGAACTGGTCGTTTGGCAATGGAATTGCCCAATACGCCCTCTGATGTTCAACCTGCAGACCTGAGAGTGACCCATGCCCCGAGTTTCCCGTAAACAAGCCGACCTCAACCGCGAGACCATCGTCGATGCCGCCACACGGCTGTTTCGTGAACGCGGCTTGCACGGGATCAGCGTGGTCGATGTGATGGCCGCCGCGGGCCTGACCCACGGTGGTTTCTACGGGCACTTCGAATCCAGGGAAGCCCTGGCACGGGAGGCTGGCGGCCGGGCGTTCCAGCAGTCCGCAGAGCGCTGGAAAACCAGTATCGCCGAAAGCGCGGACAACGAGAGCGCCCGTCGTGCCTTGATCGAGCCTTACCTGTCGGCGGCCAGCCGCGACAACCCCGGCGAAAGTTGTCCGGTGGTCGCCTTCGCCGGAGACATGTGCCACGAAGCCGCCGATAGCGGGTTGCGCCAGACCTTCAACGAAGGCCTGAGCCGCTTACTGCAGACCTTCGGCCCATTGATGGACACCGGCGACGCGACACGGGATCGACAGCAGGCGCTGGTGCAGTTTTCGTTGATGGTCGGTGCCCTGACCCTGGCCCGCGCCACTCAGGGCGAGCCGCTGTCCGATGAAATCCTCGAGGCGACCGTTGGTTTTCTGATGCAGAGTTGACAATTGGCAGGCCCGACTCGACGTCAGCCTGTTCGGGCACATGAACATCCCGCGCCGAATCTCGCCTGTATCACCGCGACCACTGTCGGCAGGTCGCGGGGTGGCTGGCCGGGATAAACACGGCGCAGTGACTCCAAGGCCCCGCCGGAGGGAGCCTTGTTGTATGCCGTATCAACGAGCCCTCCAACGGCCCAACTTTCGCCAAGTGCCCTCCTGTTTCAGCGATCAGGCACAGAACTTGTCAAACATAATATTAATCACCTTACACTTTAGGCACAGCGAATATTCCTACGACCAATACATACAGAAAAGTTACGACAATATATTACTCATTAAGAAAACCTTGAATTGTTACAAGCCACTTCTCACCATTGTACAACGTCCATTCTCGAACTATATTTTCCACGCACTGAAGCTGGCTAACCAATAGCGGGCGCCCCCTATAAAACAAATAAGGAGTTATTCGCATGCAAAAAAACAACATAACGTCTACATGCCTGCTTCTTGCTGTATTGCTTTGTCCGCTCGGTAGCTTCGCGCAACAAAGCCCTGCCACTGCCGATATTCGCGCGCTGGCATCGTCGCCTAGATGGCTGACAACCAAGGTCTATATAGAGGGTGCGCCACAAACGGACGTAAAAGCGAATTACCCCGGAGTGGTGGGCATATCGACGTGGGACCCCGAACGCAATCGCTATGAGTTCTTCTACACCGACACGGGAGAATCAAAGTACAACAATGGGGGTGGCGGTTACTTCTTTGTCACGGGCGATCAAAAAACCCACGTTTTAGTGCCCGATGTCGGGCCCACCAAGGCCATGGCCAGACGATTGGAAACGTTGAATACCAATGAATTCACCTATTCTCGCGAAGTGCCCCGTGACATGAAAGACAATAACCCGCCGGTACGCATCTATGTCGTTCATGCTCCCTACACCGGAGCAGTAGTTACAAAATCCGCCATCAAGCCAGACACCGATATCCACTGAAACCATTCAAGCTGCACGGCACCCACAATTCAATTCATCACCCCAACGCAGCGCTGGCGTTTAAATATATCTTGTCACCTATAAAAACATGGAGTTTCAATATGCAAAACGCCCTGAGAACATTACTGGTATCTACGCTACTGATCGCCTCGGCTTTCTCCGTTGCCAACGCGCAACCCACTACGCCCTCCCCGGCAAAAAATGCCGTTGCCACGCCAGACAATGCAATCATGCTGACCGTCTTTTTAAAGCACGATCAATCACGATCTTTGCCTGAACTGAAGACCCAACTTGAAAAGCAAGGATACTATGAGGCCTTTCCACCTGAGGGGGTAGAGGTCGTCAGTTGGAACACCGTGATGGGTATCGGCCAAATAGTCACATTACGCTTCCCGGCCTCCCGCCTGATAGAAGTAAATCTTGCATTTGAAAGAACAGCATGGGGAAGTTTCAGGACCGAGTTCTATCCGACCTATGATGCCAAAGCGATTGCACTGGCGGAACGAGACAGAGTACTAAAGCAGCGAACTGCCCAGTGACGCTGCGGCAGCACACTGTATTTGCAGTGTGCTGCCCAGTGACGTGACATCGGCTCCGTCTGCCCTGAACCACGAGTTTGCTTCTTTCAGGAAGCGGTCCAGACTGAAAAAACACCGTCTCTGCGATTGGCGACTATTGCCAATCCGCTTGGGAATCAACACCCTGAAAATGTTTTTCACGCCCGACACGTCACGATCAAAGGAGCAGAGTAATGCCCGCAACCGTTCTGGTACTGGTTGAAACCATCAATGATTACCTGCCGATTCTAGAGCATCAAGGCTTCCACCTGATTCTGGCTCCGACACCCGCCGAGCGCGCAGAGGCCATCACCCGCTATGCCGGCCACATCGATGCCGTCCTGACCCGTGGCCCCCTGGGGCTGTATGCCGATGAAATCGCCGCCCTGCCCAATCTCAAGATCATCTGCGTGATCGGTGCCGGTTATGAGCATGTCGACCTGCAGGCGGCCGCTGATCGCGGCATCACCGTGACCAATGGCGCCGGGGTCAACGCCTCGTCCGTCGCCGACCATGCCATGGCGCTGCTGCTGTCGCTGGTGCGCGATATACCCCGCTGTGATGCTGCCGTACGACGCGGYGAGTGGCCGAAGATCATGCGCCCTTCCCTCGCCGGCAAACGCCTGGGCATCCTTGGCCTCGGCGCGGTCGGCATGGCCATCGCCAAACGCGCCAGCGCCGGTTTCGACATGACCATTGGTTACCACAATCGCCAGCATCGCAGCGATGTGCCCTACACCTTCTGCTCGACCCCTACCGAACTGGCGCGCACCTCGGACTTCCTGATCGTCGCCACGCCCGGAGGCCCGGCCACAAGACACCTGGTCAATCGCCAGGTGCTCGACGCGTTGGGCCCCAAGGGGTTTATCGTCAACATCGCCCGGGCCAGCGTGATTGCCACCGCTGACCTGATCAGCGCCCTGCAGCAACGCCGGATCGCCGGTGCCGCGCTGGATGTATTCGACGCCGAACCGAAGGTACCGGATGAGCTCAAGACCCTGAGCAACGTGATCCTCACGCCCCATGTCGCCGGGCTGTCCCCGGAAGCCACCCAAGGCACCGTTGAACTGGTGGGCAAGAACCTCGTGGCGTTTTTCTCCAGCCAACCGGTGCTGACGCCGATCAACTTGCCACCCGCCACGAGCCATGTCGCCCAGTGACGGCGATTCAAACAGCTGTATCAAAAACAATGATTGGCCGGCAACACGCTCGCCTATAAGAGCCATTCGCGGTTGTGGGTGCGCCGTGTGGGCATTAGATTAGCCAATAGTTTCAGGCCTCCAGAATAAGCAGAAGGGATAAGCATGGCGCTTAATGACCAGTCCACCCGTACCCGCACCGGCGAAGAGCTCGATGCGAGCCTGATCGATCCGTACCTCAAGGCCCATATTCCGGGGCTCAGCGGCTTGCCTCAAATCAGCCAGTTTCCGGGCGGCGCTTCTAACCTCACCTACTTGCTGGAATACCCCGAACAGGAATTCGTCCTGCGTCGCCCGCCCTTCGGCCACAAGGCCAGGTCGGCCCACGACATGGGCCGTGAATTCCGCATCCTCAATCAACTGCGCGACGGTTTTCCGTACTGCCCGAAAGCCTATGTGCACTGCACCGACGAATCGGTGATCGGTGCCGAGTTCTATGTCATGGAACGAGTCAACGGCATCATCCTGCGCTCGGACCTGCCGCCGGAACTGGGCCTGGATACGGCGAAAACCGAAGCCTTGTGCAAGAGCTTCATCGACAAGTTCGTGGAACTGCATCGCGTCGACTACAACGCCTACGGCCTGGGCGACCTGGGCAAACCCGAAGGTTACGTGGCGCGGCAAATCAAAGGCTGGAGCGATCGCTACGAAAAAGCCCTGACCCCCGATGCGCCACACTGGCAAACGGTGAAAGCCTGGCTCAACGACAAGATGCCGGCCGACCACCCGGTCTCCAGCATCGTGCACAACGACTACCGCTTCGACAACGTGATCCTCGACCCGAACAACCCGATGCAGATCATCGGCGTGCTCGACTGGGAACTGACCACCCTGGGCGATCCGCTGATGGACCTGGGCAACACCCTCGCCTACTGGATCGAAGCCGATGATCCGGCGCCGGTGCAGATGATGCGCCGCCAACCAAGCCACGCGCCGGGCATGTTGACCCGCCGTGAGTTCGTCGATTACTACGCCGAACGCTCGGGCATCCGCATCGACAATTTCGATTTCTACTACACCTACGGCCTGTTCCGCCTGGCCGGCATCGTGCAGCAGATCTACTACCGCTTCTACCATGGCCAGACCCAGGACAAACGCTTCGCGCAGTTCATTCACATGAACAAGCTGCTGGAGCAGATGAGCTTGCAGGTCATCCAGAAATCCAGCCTCTGAGATCCCCTGTAGGAGCGAGCTTGCTCCGGGCGGCGTTCCGACGAAGGTCGTCAACGATAACGCTCGCTCATTAACCAAACGCGGCAAATCCGCCTCCACCGAACAGCATTGGCCTCTACCCCGGCATTCGACTGCATAACAAGACTTTTTATAAGGGAATCCCATGTCCAAGACTCAGTTGTTCGACCTCGACGGCAAGATCGCTTTCGTCTCCGGCGCCAGCCGTGGCATCGGTGAAGCCATCGCCAAACTGCTGGCCCAGCAAGGCGCTCACGTGATCGTGTCGAGCCGCAAGCTTGAAGGCTGTCAGCACGTCGCCGACGCCATTATCGCCGCCGGCGGCAAGGCCACCGCCATCGCCTGCCACATCGGCGAAATGGAACAGATCAGCCAGGTCTTCGCCGGCATCAAGGAACAGTTCGGCCGCCTGGACATCCTGGTCAACAACGCCGCGACCAACCCGCAGTTCTGCAACGTGCTGGACACCGACCTCAGCGCCTTCCAGAAAACCGTCGACGTGAACATTCGCGGCTACTTCTTCATGTCGGTCGAAGCCGGCAAGCTGATGCGCGAAAACGGTGGTGGCAGCATCATCAACGTGGCCTCGATCAACGGTGTTTCGCCGGGGATCTTCCAGGGTATTTACTCGGTGACCAAGGCGGCCGTCATCAACATGACCAAGGTGTTTGCCAAGGAGTGTGCGGAGTTCGGGATTCGCTGCAATGCCTTGCTGCCGGGCCTGACCGACACCAAGTTCGCCTCGGCACTGGTGAAAAACGAAGCCATCCTGAACACCGCGCTGCAACAGATTCCGCTCAAGCGCGTGGCTGACCCAAGCGAAATGGCCGGCGCAGTGTTGTACCTGGCCAGCGACGCCTCCAGCTACACCACAGGTGTTTCGTTGAATGTGGATGGCGGATTCCTGTCCTGATTGCCTGAGTGCCCCCTCTGTGGGAGCAAGCTTGGTCCCACAGAGAGATACCCCCCGAGCAAGTCGGGGTTGTTGCCCATCGAAGCGCCCTGATTTACTGCGTGACGCAACGCGTCGTGGTGGTGACTCGGGTCACCTGCCCGCCTTCGCCCCGTACATCGCCCAGGACATCGGTTTTATCCATGGTCTGGCAGGTTCGTTCAGGAGGGGGTGGCGTGACCGGTGGAAGGGGTGGCGGACTGGCACAGCCGCCGAGAATCGCTACGCAAAATGCCAGCGACAAAGGGGAGATAACGCGCTTCCCAAGAGCCTTCATAAGTTGACCCGCGACAAGTGATCGACACATTTTTTGTGACAACAGAACCGGCGCGCAAATCCACACACCTGCCACAAAAATAAAAATCTGCGAATCACTTATGGCCCGACCGGTGGCATTTGCGCCTTATCGCTGCTCCTTTGGCTGCCACTATTTCGAGAACAGTCCCCACTCCCGCGCCCAGACAATCGCTTCATTGCGGCTGTGCACATTGAGTTTGGAATACACCGCCGCCACATGGTTGCGCACTGTGTTCGGCGCGAGTTTCAGGCGCGCGGCGATTTCCTTGTCGGCCCGGCCTTCGCATATCAGGCCCAGCACTTCGCGCTCACGGGCAGTCAGGTCGGTGAAGGACACACTGGGCAACTTCGGTGAATTGACATGCTTCACCCTGGCCAGTTTTTCGATCAGCGTGCGGCTGAACCATGAGGCGCCCTTCATCGCTTCCTCGATGGCCGACACCAGTTCCAGCTCGGTGCGCTTGCGCTCGGTGATGTCCACCAGCACCAGCAGATAGCACGGGTTGTCTTGAATGTTCACCGTGTCCGCCGACACGGTGCAATCGATCAGCCCGGCGTCTTTTCTGCGCACGCGCACATCGATGCGGTCCAGACTGCCGGTTTTCTCCAGCGCGGCGAACAGCCAGATGCGCGCATTTTTGTCATCGATGAAGTCGATCTGCGCAATGCTGATCCCAAGCACTTCCTCACTGGGATAACCGAGGGTATCGAGGAACGCTTCGTTGACGTCCAGCACCCGTTGATCGGCCGCGCCACACAGCAGAATCGGCACCGGGGACAGGCGAAACGCAGTAGCGAAGCGTTGCGAGGCACTGGCCCGGTCGGTGACATCGTCCATGATCAGCACCAGCGATTCCGGCTCGCCACGGCTGTCGACCAACACCAGACTGCGCACTCGATGGACCCAGGTGCGTTCATCGCCCGCCGCCGACGTCACTTCTACCAGCACATCGCTGAACGTCTCGCCGCGAACCACCCGGTTGATCGGGTAGCTGTCGACCGGCACGACGTGATTGTTGTGATAGCGCAGGGTGAATTTTTTCGCATACGCCTTGGCGCTGCTACCCAGATCGCTGATCTGCACGGCACCGTGCATGGCCAGCGCCGCCTCGTTGGCCCACAGGATGCTCTGGTCGGGATCCAGCAGAATCACTCCGTCGGACAGGCCGGCGATGATTTGTTGCAGCTGGCGGCGATTGGCTTGCGTGGTCAGGACGTCCTGGCTCATAGCGACTCCAAAAGTAGGGTGACCCTGTGAAGACTACGACCGCCGGAGTTTTGGTTAGTGCAACGAACCCTGTGGGAGCGAGCCCGCTCCCACAGGGATCTCCATCATTTTCTGTCAGCGAAAAGCTTGAAGGGCCGGTGGCCCTCTGACTATTGCACGTTAAAGGACGCGCCCAGTCCCGCCAACTTGTCCGGATTACGCATGATGAACACCCGATTCACCCGCCCCGTTTCGTCGAAACCAAACGTCATCGACGCGGTGATAACACCGTCGGCCTTGATCATCACCCCTTGAGCACCATTGATTTCAATGGGCAGCCATTCACACATTTGCCAATAGGCGTGCAACGACTGACCAATGAAGTCCAGCACGCTTTCGATGCCAAACAGGGTTTCGCGGATGGCCGGGGCCTTGCCGCCGCTGTCGGCGCACAGTTCAACGTCTTCGCTCAGCAAGACGCTCAAGGAAGCGGTCGAGCCGCTGGCGATAGCCCCGTGAAACGCACCCAGCAATTGGCTTTGACGCACGGGTTCCGGCTGGTAACGGGCGTGTCCGTTGCCGAGACTGGCCTTGGCCCGAGACACCAATTTGCGGCAAGCGCCTTCCTGCACTCCGACTGCGTCGGCGACTTGCGGGTAATCCATGTCGAAAATTTCGTACAGCAGGTACGCGGCGCGCTCCTTGGGTGTCAGCCGCTCCAGCAACAACACGAATGCGGTGGACAGCGACGAAGCCAGTTCATGCATCTGCTCGGGTGAGTCCTGATGGGCCGTGTGAATCGGCTCCGGCAGCCAGGTGCCGATGTAGTCGACCCGGGATTTGTGCGCCGAGCGCAGCACATCGATGCAGTGCCGGGTGCAGGTCGTGGTCAGCCAGGCGGCCGGCGTGGCGATGGCGGCGCGATCGGCCTCCAGCCACTTGATGAACAACTCTTGCACCGCATCCTCGGCTTCGGCGCGCGAGCCGAGGATGCGATAGGCCAGACCGAGCAAAAAGGGCCGACGCTGCTCGAATACAGTGGCGGTGTTTTCAGCGCAATTCATCAGTCAGTGCCTCGACACCTGCAAGCGGTTCCACAGGTTGATCATGCCGATCTCGGCCGTCAAGGCGCCGATCTGTTCGTCGTTGAAATGCGCTCTCAGTTCACCGCGCAGGCTGGCGTAATCGGTGTTTTCATCGAGCACGGTCAGGGCTTCGGTCCATGCCAGCGCGGCGCGCTCCGAAAGGCTGAAGTCACTCACGTGACGCCAGACGATCAGGCGATCCAGGCGCTCGTTGGTTTCATTGGCCTCACGGGCTTCGCGAGTGTGCATCTTCACGCAGAAACCACATTGGTTGATCTGCGAGGCGCGCAGGTGGATCAAATGCCTGAGCGTGGGATTGAGATCACTATTATCGAGAACGACATGAACCTGGGTCAGGCTTTCGAAAACCTGTTGGATCGATTGCAGCAGATTGACCGGTTGGGTGTTGGACGACATCGTGTTGCTCCACTGATTGAGGGATTCAACTGGATGACGATTGAGGATTGCGCGTTGTGACGTGCGCTGAAAGTTTCAGCGCACGTCACTTGGTTCAGGCCGCCAACTCGCCCTTCGCTACCGCCGCCGAAGCCGCCAGCATCGCCCGCAACAGCACCGCACACCCGGCCGCCAGGTCATCCGGCGCGGCGTTTTCGATTTCGTTGTGGCTGATGCCGCCTTCGCAGGGCACGAAGATCATTCCGGCCGGGCCGAGTTCGGCGAGGAAGATCGCGTCGTGCCCTGCTCCGCTGACGATGTCCATGTACGACAGGCCCAGGCCTTGGGCGGCGCCGCGCACGGCTTCGACGCAGCCCTTGTCGAAGTACAACGGCGGGAAGTCGGCCGTTGGCGTGAGCTCGAAGGTCAGGCCGTGTTCGTCGCAGGTGGTTTCAATGACTTCGCGCACTTCGGCGATCATCGAGTCCAGGCGCGCCGGTTCCAGATGGCGGAAGTCCAGGGTCATGCGCACTTCGCCGGGGATGACAKTGCGCGAGCCGGGATAGGCTTGCAGGCAACCGACGGTGCCGCAGGCATGGGGTTGGTGGCTGAGGGCGGCGCGGTTGAGCGCTCCGACGATCACCGCGGCGCCGACCAGGGCGTCCTTGCGCAGGTGCATCGGGGTCGGGCCGGCGTGGGCTTCGACGCCGCGCAGTTTGAGGTCGAACCATTTCTGCCCGAGGGCGCCCATGACTACGCCTATGGTCTTGCGCTCGTCTTCAAGGATCGGGCCTTGTTCTATGTGGGCTTCGAAATAGGCACCGACTTTGTGGCCACTGACTTTGCGCGGGCCGGCGTAGCCAATGGCATTGAGTGCTTCACCGACCGTCACGCCCTCGGCATCGACCTTGGCCAGGGTTTCCTCGAGGGTGAACTTTTCGGCGAACACGCCGGACCCCATCATGCACGGGGCGAAGCGCGAGCCCTCTTCGTTGGTCCAGACCACCACTTCCAGCGGCGCTTCAGTCTCGATGTTGAGGTCATTGAGGGTGCGCAGCACTTCGACGCCAGCCAATACACCGAAGCAGCCATCGAACTTGCCGCCGGTGGGCTGGGTGTCGATGTGGCTGCCGGTCATCACCGGCGGCAGGTCGGGGTTGCGCCCGGCTCGACGGGCGAAGATATTGCCGACGGCGTCGATGCTGACAGTACAACCCGCCTCCTCGCACCATTTGACGAAGATGTCCCGGGCCTGGCGGTCGAGGTCGGTCAGGGCCAGGCGACACACGCCGCCCTTGACCGTGGCGCCGAGCCTTGCCAGTTCCATGAGCGATTGCCACAGGCGGTCGCGGTTGATGTGCTGATGGCTGGACTGCAGAACGTCGACGGCAGCGTTCATGATGATCTCCTCAGGCTGTTCTTGTGTGTTTCTTCAGGCAATTCGTTGGTGAACTTGAGGCCGCCATCGCGGGCAAGCCCGCTCCCACAGTTGATCGGGTGTACACAGTATTAGTGTACGACTTCAGTCCCTGTGGGAGCGGGCTTGCCCGCGATGAGGCCCTCACTTACACCGCTGATTTCGCAACAGATGGGCTGGGCCGCATCACATTCAACCCGTAATAAATCAAGCCCCCGAGGGCCGAGCCGGTAAACCAGCCATAGCTGTAGAACCAGCTGAAGGCATCGCTGCCCAGGGACAGCAGCGTCAACACCACCGGCACGCCGAAGGCGAGGAAACCGCACCAGTTCCACGCCGGGTACACGTCATCGCGGTACAGGCCGGCAAGGTCGAGTTGCTGTTTCTTGATCAGGAAATAGTCCACCACCATGATCCCGGCGATCGGCCCCAGCAGGCTCGAATAACCGAGCAACCAGTTGGAATAGACGGTTTCGAGACTGACGTCCGAGACAATCAGGCCCAGTTTTTTCAGCAGCTCATGGGCCATCAATGCCAAGCCGACAAACCCGGTGAGCAATACTGCCTTGGTACGGTTGATGGCCTTGGGCGCGATGTTCTGGAAGTCATTGGTCGGCGACACGATGTTGGCTGCGGTATTGGTCGACAGCGTGGCGATGATGATCAACGCCATCGCCAGTGCGACCCAGACCGGGCTCTGGATATGACCGATCAGGGTCACCGGATCGGACACTGTCACGCCGACCAGCTTCACCGACGCGGCGGTCATCACCACGCCGAGGGACGCGAACAGGAACATGGTCAGCGGCAAACCGATGATCTGCCCGACGATCTGGTCCTTCTGGCTTTTTGCGTAGCGACTGAAGTCCGGAATGTTCAGTGACAGCGTGGCCCAGAAGCCGACCATCGCCGTCAGCCCGGCCGCGAAGTAGCTGGCCACGCCAGCACCTTCGGGGCGCTTGGCCGGAATCGCCAGCAATTCGCTCATCGACACGTTGGGCATGGCCCAGACCAGCAGGCCTGCGCCCACCAGCACCAGCAGCGGTGCCGACAGGGTTTCCAGCCATTTGATCGACTCGGCGCCGCGAATCACCACCCACAGGTTCAGCGCCCAGAACACCATGAAGCCGATGACCTCGCCGGTGCCGCCCAGGGATTTCCAGCCTTCGAACACCGAGCCGAGAAACAGGTGAATCGCCAGCCCGCCGAACATGGTCTGGATGCCGAACCAGCCGCACGCCACCAAGGCACGAATCAGGCACGGAATGTTGGAACCGAGCACGCCGAAGGACGAGCGCAGCAACACCGGAAAGGGAATACCGTACTTGGTACCGGGAAAGGCGTTAAGTGTCAGGGGAATCAATACGATGATGTTGGCGAACAGAATCGCCAGCAGCGCTTCGCCGACGGTCAGGCCGAAGTACGCGGTCAGCACCCCGCCGAGGGTGTAGGTCGGCACGCAGATTGCCATGCCCACCCACAGCGCGGTGATGTGCCATTTGTTCCAGGTGCGTTCGCGCACCTTGGTCGGTGCGATGTCGTGGTTGTAACGGGGACTGTCGAGGACATCGCTGCCGGCTTCCAGCTCAAACAAGCCGTCGCGTTCGGTCACTTGCGATCTGATCTGTTGCATGGCCGCTCCACTGTTCTTTTGATTATTGTTGCTCATCAGGGGCTGGCGGCATCAATAAACGTGCCGAGTGCCCCGATTACGCATCGGGCAGTTCCATAAACACATTGCAACCAACTGATGTTTATCGCTTTTATTCACTGACTCGACTATTTGTCAGGCCACTCAGGTCGACTGCCAGGCAAGTTGTCGAAACAGTCAGGACTCAATCTGGTGCGTTGATCTTTTTTCAATGGCTGCGCATCAACCATAGACCATACTCAAACAGCTGATTTCACATAGGAAATCTTGACTATTTTTCGATCCTGTCAAGTGCGTCAAAATGGTGAGCGGCCTCACCATTTTGGTGATTTCTGTATTTATTCGTTAAATATCAAATAGTTAACTACTGAATAAGCTTATAAAAAATATTCTTGCCGATTCTGATAAGTGCAGCTAGCGTTTAATCCTGACAGCGTTGGCAGGATTAGTTCTGTGCGGGCTGTTTTGAATAAAACATCTAGAACCGGCATAAGCCGGTCATTGCCTGCGAGGAACTCGGAATGTCTCTGTTGATCCGTGGCGCCACCGTTATTACCCATGATGAAAGTTATCGCGCCGATGTGTATTGCGCAGACGGCGTGATCAAGGCCATCGGCGAAAATCTCGATGTACCTGCAGGCGCCGAAGTGCTCGACGGCAGCGGCCAATACCTGATGCCCGGCGGCATCGATCCGCACACCCACATGCAACTGCCCTTCATGGGCACCGTGGCCAGCGAAGACTTCTACAGCGGCACGGCGGCGGGACTGGCCGGCGGCACCACCTCGATCATCGACTTCGTGATTCCCAATCCGCAGCAATCCTTGCTCGAAGCCTTCCATCAGTGGCGCGGCTGGGCCGAGAAGTCGGCGTCGGACTACGGCTTTCACGTCGCCATTACCTGGTGGAGCGAGCAGGTCCGCGAGGAAATGGCCGAGTTGGTCAGCCATCACGGCGTCAACAGCTTCAAGCATTTCATGGCCTACAAGAACGCGATCATGGCCGCCGATGACACCCTGGTGGCGAGTTTCGAACGCTGCCTGGAACTGGGCGCGGTGCCGACCGTTCACGCGGAAAACGGTGAACTGGTGTATCACCTGCAACGCAAGCTGATGGCCCAGGGCATCACCGGGCCGGAAGCCCATCCGCTGTCGCGGCCGTCACAGGTCGAAGGAGAGGCTGCGAGCCGGGCGATCCGCATCGCCGAAACCCTGGGCACGCCGCTGTACCTGGTCCACGTCTCGACCAAGGAGGCCCTCGATGAAATCACCTACGCCCGGGGCAAGGGCCAGCCGGTGTACGGCGAAGTGCTGGCCGGGCACCTGCTGCTGGACGACAGCGTCTACCGCGATCCGGACTGGCAAACCGCCGCCGGTTACGTGATGAGCCCGCCGTTCCGTCCTCGCGGCCATCAAGAGGCGCTCTGGCATGGCCTGCAATCGGGCAACCTGCACACCACCGCCACCGACCACTGTTGCTTCTGCGCCGAGCAAAAAGCCGCGGGCCGCGACGACTTCAGCAAGATCCCCAACGGCACCGCCGGCATCGAAGACCGCATGGCGGTGTTGTGGGATGAAGGCGTGAACAGCGGACGCTTTTCGATGCAGCAATTTGTCGCGCTGACATCCACCAACACGGCGAAGATCTTCAACCTCTACCCGCGCAAAGGCGCGATTCGCGTCGGCGCCGATGCCGACCTGGTGCTGTGGGACCCGCAAGGCACGCGGACCATTTCCGCCAAGACCCACCATCAGCAGGTGGACTTCAACATCTTCGAAGGCAAGACCGTGCGCGGCGTGCCCAGCCACACCATCAGCCAGGGCCGCGTGGTCTGGGCCGACGGCGACCTGCGGGCCGAGCGTGGTGCCGGGCGGTATATCGAACGGCCGGCGTATCCGGCGGTGTTTGATTTGCTGTGCAAGCGGGCTGAGTTGCACAAGCCTGTTGCCGTGAAACGCTGAAAGCGGCCTGCGGCCTATCGCGAGCAAGCTCGCTCCCACAGGGATCTCGGGTGTTCACAAAACCTGTGGGAGCGAGCTTGCTCGCGATAGGCCGCAGGCCGCTTTCAGCGTTTCACGGCAACAGGCTTGTGCAACTCAGCCCGCTTGCACAGCAAATCAAACACCGCCGRATACGCCGGCCGTTCGATATACCGCCCGGCACCACGCTCGGCCCGCAGGTCGCCGTCGGCCCAGACCACGCGGCCCTGGCTGATGGTGTGGCTGGGCA
>NZ_JBFULI010000063.1:0-30394 GCF_056400405.1 Pseudomonas sp. P5_B3
GCTATTGGCCGGTTTTTGCCTGTCGCGAAGGGCAGCGTGCGCCCCAGTGCGGACGCTCAGGCAATAGGAGGCTGACTGACTTTTGTCATTTTCAAGCGTTGCCTTTCACTCATAAGAGCGGCAATAAGCTAGTACGGGTCACGCTCACAGCCACTCTTCATGCTGATAAAGGAATGCGTCACACTGTGGGAACCGTCCCACCATCAATCACATATTCAGTGCCAGTGATGGCGCTCGCAAGCGGCGAGACGAGGAATGCGATGAGATCTGCGACTTCCCTTGGTCTGGCGGGGCGTCCGATCGGGATGCCTCCCAGTGAGCCCATCACTATTTGGCGGCCACCCTCATAATCGGTGTCATTCTGCCTCGCGATTTCCTCTACAAAGGCGACTGAAGCCTCCGTCTCCACCCATCCCGGTGAAACCCTGACCACGCGAACGCCCTTGGGACTGACCTCTTTGGAAAGACCCTTACTGTAGTTCGAGAGCGCGGCCTTGGCGGCAGCGTACGCAAGAGTGGATTCAGGTAGCGGCAGTTGGCACTGGATAGAGGTGACATGCACGATGACACCCGAACCTTGCTCGAGCAGCATGGGCAACAGTGCTCGGTCGAGGCGAACTGCCGGGAACAGGTTCAGGTCCAGGGCCCGTTGCCATTGCTGGTCGTCGAGCACCTCATAGCCACCCGCTGGAGCCGATGAGCCGCCAGCGACATGGACGATGATATCCAGCCCGCCGAGACGCTCATGGACGGCATCAACGACATTGGTACAACCCTCGGAGGTGGTGATGTCCGCCGCGACGAAGATGTCCTCGGGAATGTGCTCGGGACGTGAACGCGCAGCAGTCAGGACTTTTGCACCAGCCTCGCGCAAGCGAAAGACGACGGCTTCACCAATACCCTTGGTTCCGCCGGTGACCAACGCGCGAAGGCCTTCAAGTTCCAGTGCCATGCTCATCAGTGAATCTCCAGGGATGCGATCTTGTCGTCGGCAAGTTCAACGGTGTAGGTGAGCTCGATCGGGCTACCAGGGAAGTTTCCGGTAAGCCGGGCAAGCAACGTCACAATCTGTCCTTTCTGCGAGCTACTCAATGGCTCGATGCTGTATTGATACTTGGCCTGCGACGCTTGCTTCCAGGCTTTGATGGCTTCCAGCCCGTTGTACGTCTGGCCTTCGTCGCGCACGGTGGCGTCCTTGGTAAAGCAGCGCTCCAATATCTTGATGTCGGTTTTTTTTTCGGCGGCAAGGTAGCTGGCGATTGATTCAGGCAATTCGATTTTCATGGCGTATTTCCTCGCTGATGTACGGATTGCTTCACCCACATGCTCGCTGTAGGCTTACCAAATGGCAAGAACCCACGAAAAAGTAAGTTAGGGAAATATGAGAGCGATCTATACCCCGTCGACTGCAGCCAGTGGCCTGGAAGCAGTACTCAGGCAACTCGAAGGACGCTGGAAACTGGTGATCCTGTTCCACCTCTTCGGAGGCCAGGTGCAACGTTTTTCCGAACTGGAAAAGCTGATCCCCGAGATATCCCAGAAGATGCTTGCCCAGCAGTTACGTCAGTTGGAAGTGGATGGCATCGTGCATCGCACCGCCTATCCGCAAGTACCACCTAAGGTCGAATATCGCATGACAGAGTGGGGCCAAGCGCTGTGTCCAGCACTCGATGCACTGTTGAAATGGGCGGAACTACGGGAGACGCTCAAACCAGAAGGTTGAACCAACCAGGATTCACAGCCCAACCGAGAGGCCGCTTCTGGCCGTTTTTGACTTTCGCCACCGGCGGCTTCACGCCCTGAGGAAGCGGTCATTCGTGCAATCGTTGGATCGATGCATGTTTTTCTGCATCGTCAGGAGTGCCACGTACCTATCTCAGGGTGAAGGCTGTTTTGAGCGGTATGACAACCTTGCGCAAGTTGTCTTTAAGCGTGATATCTACCGTCCAGATACCTGTGGGATCGTCTGGTTCGCCGATGAAATTGATCACGGGGGCGGCGAGGTGCAGGTGATTCGACTCCCCCTTGAGGTGTCCTTGAAAACAAACGATATCTCGCTGATTGATCGACTCTGTACCATCCGGTCTGATGACTTTCAGATCGCACGTTATGTTTGCTTCGTGATTGGCATTCAGTTTCGGGTTTGCAAAAAAAATCAGCGTAAAGATCCATTTACCTTGGGTAGCAACCTTTGCTTTGTTAAATACGGGAATGGTTTCGGGCGAAGTATTCCACTTTTTTTCCCAATCGGGATCGGAGGTGATTAATAGTGAGCCACCAAACTCGCCGACGGATCGTCTTGATTCAGTCCCTGGGTATGGATTGCCATTTGAATCGTTCCGGTAACCGGCATGCACATTTGACCATGCAAGAGACATCGCGATGAAAACGGTGAGCAATCGACGGTTCATGGGCGACTCACTATAAGTGGACGATATAAGTTGCGTAATGTTTGCGCCGTTTGTGTCTGATAACGGGCCTGGTCCATGTGTAATGCCTTGTTCCGCTTGAGTGTAGCGGCAGAAAACGCGACACAGAGTCACGAGAACCAGTGACATGATTTTTGTGTTCGCAAGGCGTCATGAACATGGTGCTCACGGTCCGCTCTTGGCCTGTTTCTGCCGGTTCTCACCGTTCTACCCATGGTCATGGCGTTCGTCGCCGGTGCTGTCCTGCCATTTCAGGTAACCACCAACGCGGCAGTTGGGCGAGCATTGGGGGCATCCGCTCTGGGCAGCCCTCATCTCCCTTGTCATCAGCGCTATCGTGGTGATCGCTGCGCTGCTCATCCTCAAGGTGCAGGCTTGTTCCTATCGTCGGTCCTAGCCAGATGCATTCTTTATCGGCGCTTGGGTGAAAGGAGGAGGGGCGAAATCTCCCACGGTCTGTACTGCGTCAACAGTCAGAATCGAGCCTTGTCCCTCCTCCTCCCTTCAAGTCCTACCATACAAGCGAGCTTGCTCCGGGCGGCGTTCCGACGATAGCGGTGGATCAGTCGCCATCAATGTTGAATGTGCTGGTCTCATCGCGAGCAAGCTCGCTCCCACAGTGTCTGAGTAAAACCGCATATTTGTGGGCGACGCGAAACCTGTGGGAGCGGCGGTGCGGCGATTCGACTTGCCCGCGAAGAACGATGACACGGTCCACCTGACGGAACACAAGCGCCCTACGGCACTTGCCATAGCCCTTACGTTAACGTAAAGATTGCGCCAGGGCGCCGATGTATGAAGGCGCAGGGCGGATGACCCGGAGCGCTTGATGACGCTAATAAAAACAAACTCCCCCAAACAGCATCGTGAAGCCCGGCTGGCCCGGGAAAAGCTGCACCTGGAAGGCGAAGTGCCGGATGGCGTCCTGCGAGCGGAAATCGATGCCTCGTGGCGACGCAGCCTGAGCCATGGCGTGCATTTCAATGCCAAGCACGAGCTGGCACAGGAATCGAGTGCCAGCCTCGACGTGTTGCTGGCCAGCAACCGCTTGCTGATCGACGCCGCGTTGCCGGCGATCGATTACCTGGCCGAGCGTCAGGGCAAGGAAGGGCTGATCATCCTGGCCAACTCCGACGCCACCATCCTCGCCGTCGAAGGCCGCGCCGACCGTCTCAAGGGCAGCGGCCTGCAGGACATCACCCTCGGCGCCTGCTGGAGCGAAGCGGTACGCGGCACCAACGCCCTCGGCACGGCACTGGTGGAAGCCCGGCCGACCCTGATCGATTGCGGCGAACATTATCTGGATCGCCTCAGTGATTTTTCCTGCACCTCGGTACCGATCCATTGCCCCCAGGGCGACATTCTTGGCGTCCTCGACCTGACCCGCGAAGGCCCGCTCGGCCGCGCCCACGACAGCACTGCGTTGCTGGCCATGGCGGTCAGCCAGATCGAAAGCCGCGTCTTTAACACAAGCTATCCGGACGAAATCGTCCTGGCCTTCCACAGCCGCAGGCAGTATCTGGAATCCCCGTGGCAAGGCCTGCTGGCCGTGAGCCTCGGCGGGCAGATCCTCGCGGTCAGCGCCCAGGCCTGCCAGTTGCTCCACGCCGAACGCTCGGCCCTGGTCGGTCGGCGCTGCGAGGAGTTTCTCGGCGTCGACGGCCTGCAATTGTTGGCGCGCCTGCATCAGGGCGGGGCCGGCAGCCTGCAAACCGCCAAGGGTGAATTCTTCTACAAAACCCTGCGCGCGCCGCAACGCTCGATCAACGTCAGCAGCCCGCCGCGCACTGCGGCGATAACTGCCAAGGCACAACCGGATCTGGAAGCGCTGGCCGGCAGCAATACACGCTATGCCCGTGCCTTGCGCATGGCCCGTCAAGGCCTGGCCAATGAGCTACCCGTCTTGTTGCTGGGTGAAACCGGCACCGGTAAAGAGGTTATCGCCCGCGCCCTGCACATGGCCGGAGCGCGCTGCGACAAACCCTTCGTGGCGGTCAACTGCGCGGCCATTCCCGAAGGCCTGATCGAGTCCGAACTGTTCGGCTATCGCGAAGGCGCGTTCACCGGTTCACGCCGGGGCGGCATGGTCGGGCGCCTGCAGCAGGCCCATGGCGGCACCTTGTTCCTCGATGAGATCGGCGACATGCCCCTGGCCTTGCAGGCCCGACTGTTGCGGGTATTGCAGGATCGCAAGGTCGCGCCCCTGGGCGCAGGCGAAGAGCAGGACATCGACGTCGCGCTGATCTGCGCCACCCACCGCGACCTCAAGCGTCTGGTGGAAGAAAAACACTTTCGCGAGGACCTGTTCTACCGGGTCAACGGTATCAGTGTGATGCTCCCGGCCCTGCGCGAACGCGAAGATTTCGCCGCGCTGGTCAGCCGCATGCTGACGACACTGGGCGCCCCCAACGCGGTCCTGCACGACGACCTGAATCGCTTGCTCGGCGGTTATCACTGGCCGGGCAACATCCGCCAACTGGAGATGGTCCTGCGCACCGCGCTGGCCATGCGCGAACCGGGTGAAACCGTGCTGACCCTCGACCACTTGCCCGACAGCATGCTCGACGAGTTGACCGCCAGCGAACGGCCCCAGGCCGGCAGCATCCGGGAAAACGAACTGGAGCTGATCCGTCAGTCCCTGGACACGCATCAGGGCAACGTCTCGGCCGCCGCCGACGCCCTGGGCATCAGTCGCGCGACCCTGTATCGCAAGCTCAAACAGTTGCGTTCGTGATGCAGCGCTTGATCGTTCGGCTGATCGACAGCCAGAACCCCGAGGCGCTGCAAGCGTCACTGCGCTGGCTGTACAGCTTCGTGCGCCCCCATCGCCTGGCGATTGCCGGGCTGCTGGGTTTGTCGGTGTGCGCCTCGGCGCTGGTGCTGGTGCAGCCGTGGCTGACCAAACTGCTGATCGACGATGGCCTGTTGGCGCGCAACTTCCCGATGCTGGTATTGATCGCCGGGCTGATGATCGTCGCCGGGTTGCTGGGCACGGCGCTGTCGGGCATCAACCGCTATCTGCACACGCGCCTCTCCGGGCGCATGCTGTTTGCCCTGCGCGATGACCTGTACCGGCATTTGCAAACCCTGTCGCCGAGCTTTTACGGCCAGCGGCGCATCGGCGACCTGATGTCGCGCCTCGATGGCGACGTTGCGGAAATCCAGCGGTTTGCCGTGGACTCGATGTTCTCGGCGGTGTCGAGTGTGATCGGTCTGGTGGTTGCCATCGCGATGCTGTTGACGTTGTCGTGGAAACTCTCGCTGCTGGCGGTGGTGCTGATTCCCCTCGATGTCCTCTGGCTGCGCTGGATGCGGCGCAAGGTCGAGCGCGATGTGCGGCAGTTGCGCGAGCGTTCGGCGGACATGTCGTCGTTCATGGTCGAGACGCTGCCGGTGATGAAGTTCATCCAGTCCGCCGGCCAGCAACAGCGCGAAGCGCGGCGCCTCGAGACGCTGGGGCAGGGTTACATGAGCCAGTTGCTGCGCCTGCAAGTCACCGAGTTTTTCACCCAGGCCGTGCCCGGTACCCTGACCTCGTTGTCCCGGGCCTGCGCATTCTTGATCGGTGGTTACTGGGTGGTGCAGGGCAACTGGCAACTCGGCGCCCTGATAGCGTTTTCCACTTACCTGGGCATGGCCGTGGGGCCGGTGCAGAGCTTGCTCGGGCTCTACGTCGCGATTCAGCGGATGACCGTAAGCCTCGGCCGGGTGATGGAGTTGCGCGGCGAACAACCGACCGTGCTGACACCCGCCACGCCACGGGCGATGCCCAATGGCGGCGATCTCTGGTTCGACAACGTGCACTTTGCCCATCCTGGTCGCCAATCGACCCTGCGGGGCATCGAAGCGCGGATTCCCTACGGTTTGAAAGTGGCCCTCAGCGGCGGCTCGGGCGTGGGTAAATCCACCCTGATCGACCTGCTGCAACGTCACCACGATCCGCAATCGGGCCGGGTCCTGCTGGGTGACGTCGATCTGCGCGAACTGGATCTGTTCCAGCTGCGTCGGCGCATTGCGATCGTCAGCCAGGACATCGTGCTGTTTCGCGGCAGCCTCGCCGACAACCTGGCCTACGCGGTGCCGGACGCCAGCCGCGAGGCGATTGCCGACGTGGCGCGGCTGGCGCAACTTGACAGCCTGATCGAGTCCTTGCCCGAAGGCCTCGACAGTCCGTTGGGCGAGCGCGGTCAGCAGTTGTCCGGCGGGCAGAAGCAACGCATTGCGATTGCCCGGGCGCTGTTGCAGGACCCTTTGATTCTGGTGCTCGATGAAGCCACTTCCGCGGTGGATGAAGCCACCGAGCGTGAGGTCATTGACGCCATCGACCGTCTGTTTGCCGGGCGTACGCGCATCCTGATCAGCCATCGACCCTCAACCCTGGCCGATGCCGATCTGCGTTTCGAATTGCTCGACGGCGTGCTGACTTCGAAAACGGTGCTGCATGAAACCTGAGTTGCGCATTGGTGTGGTGGACAGCGGCCACTCGGCGGCACAACGGATGCGGGTGATCGCCGGTCGGCGCTTTGCATTGCTTGAAGACGGCCTGGCCGAGGACGACTTGCGCGACGATCCGTTGGGGCATGGCAGTGCGGTGATCGAGGCAATCGGCCGGCGCGCCCCTTCGGCGCTGTTTTGCGTGGCGCAGGTGTTCGACCAGCGCGGTGTCACCAGCGCCTTGCAGATCGCCACGGCGATTGACTGGCTGCTGGCGCAAAACGTGCGACTGATCAATTTGAGCCTCGGCCTGCGCCAGGATCGCAGCCTGTTGCGCGCAGCCTGCGCGGCAGCGGTGGCACGGGGCGTGCTGCTGTGTGCATCGAGTCCGGCCCAGGGGGAAGGCGTGTTTCCGGCCAACTATCCGCAGGTGTTGCGGGTGACCGGCGATGCGCGCTGCGCCGAGCAGGAATGGTCGTGGCTCAACACTGCCCAGGCGGATTTCGCCGCGTGTGTGCAGGGCACCTATCCGGGGCAATCCGGGGCGAGTCTCGGTTGTGCGGCGTTGAGCGGGCACATCGCCGGGTTCTTCGCCGAACAGCCTGGCGCCAGCAATGAGCAAGTCATCGAGTGGTTGCGCGAGCATGCCCGTTACCGTGGTCCTGAACGGCGCTTCGGGCCATGACCGACATCGTCATCCTGGGCGCCGGACCGGCCGGCGCCGCCGTCGCGCTGGGGCTACGGCGGCTGGGTCATGGCGTCACGCTGATCAGCGAATGGCGCCGGTTTGCCGCGCTCGAAGGCGTGTCCGTGCGGGTTCTGGAAGCCTTGCGCAGCGCGGGTCTGCAGCGCGCACTGGCGGATGCGACGTTGCCGTCCCAGCGCCAGGTTTCGTGGAATGGTCAGCGCCACGCGCAGAACATCGAATACTTGCTCGACCGTCCGGTGTTTGACCGAGGCCTGCGTGAGGATTTGCACCTGGCGGGGGTTAAGATGATCGAAGGCCGGGTGCTGACGGTTCAGTCATCGGCCAATGGCCATCGAATCGAAATCGACGGCCGCGAACCACTACTCACTCCGTTTCTCGTCGAGGCCCGCGGACGTCAGGCCCCTGCTATCGGCAAAGGCTTGCGTGGACCCGAGACGGTCAGCTTGCTCAATCGCTGGCAAGGTGCGCCGGGCAGCACCGCCAGCGCCGTGGAAAGCCTCGAGGACGGCTGGGCGTGGATGGCCCGGCGCGCCGACGGCCAGTGTTACTGGCAATGGACAGTGGACGTGGCCAGCACCGGGTTGCCGGGCAAGGCCATGTTGCTCGATTACTGCCGACAGCGGCGCCAGGGTTCGAAGCTGGCCACGGCATTTTTTGGTGGCGAAGCAGAAGCTGATCTACAGCTGCACGCTCGCAGCAGCACGGCGATTCTGAGCCCGCAGGTGTGTGGCGAAAACTGGATTCGGGTCGGCGATGCGGCAATGGCCGTCGACCCGCTGTCGGGCAACGGGATCTTTCAGTCGTTGTCTTCTGCGTTGCAGGCGCCGGCGGTGATCAACACGCTGCTGTGCAAACCTGAACGAGCGGCTCTGGCCCAGCGTTTTCACCAGCAGCGGGTGGAGCAGTTGTTTTTGCGTTTTGCGCGGATCGGCCGGGATTTTTATGCCGATGAGCAACGCTGGCTGGATCAGCCGTTCTGGCAGGCACGACGGAACTGGCCGGACGCCGAGGTGGCTCATGCCGCGGTGGATTTTGCGGCACTGAAAATCGAACGGGCGCCGGTGTTGCGTGAAGGTTTCGTCGATGAGGCCGAGGTGGTGATCACGGCAGATCAGCCGTTGGGCATCTGGCATGTGGATGGGGTTGAGGTGGCGCCGTTGGTGCGGCGATTGCGTAGCGAGCCGGCGAAGCAGGCGTTGGCCGGTTTGACGGTGGAGCAGGGGCGGATGGTTCGCAGCTGGTTGCTGGGTCAAGGTTTCAAACCCTGAATGAACGACGTCCGGATACGGCGAAAAAGCCTGTTCTCCCAGCGCAAAGCATCGTAATTTACGCGCCATAACAACAAGGATTTTTGGGGTGTAAGTGGGAGCCTATCGTCTGCTATTGGCCGTTCTGGTGGCCGTTTCTCATATGGGCAAGACGTTCATGGGGCTAAACCCCGGCGTGATTGCCGTGATTTCCTTCCTGATCATCAGCGGTTTCGTGATGACCTCGCTGATCGAGCGCAACTACAAGGCGCCGGAGAAAGTCGCCCTGTTTTACCTGGACCGGGCCCTGCGGCTCTACCCTCAATTCCTGTTCTACTTCGTTGTTTCCTGTGCGGTGATCTATTTCCTGCTGCCCGGCACGCCTCAAGCCGCCGAGCTGACGCTGCGCAACATCGCCGCAAGCCTGACTATTGTGCCCCTCGGCTTCTACATGTTCGGAGCGGCGGGATCGTGGATTTTGCCGCCAGCCTGGTCTCTGGGGCTTGAGATGTGCTTCTACCTGGTGTTCCCTTTCCTGATCATCTACAGGGCGCGGGGCATCGCGTTTGCTCTATCCGTCGTCGTCTTCATGGCCGCGTGCCTGGGATTCATCAACACCGACCTGTACGGCTACCGTCTATTGCCGGGCGTGCTGTTCATGTTCCTGTGCGGCAGCTATCTGTACAAAGCGCGGCCGAAGGGTTTAGCGATCGCTGCCGGCACCACCGTGGTGGCGGCCCTGATGTTTGCGGCCATCATGGCGGGATGGATAGAGCGCCGACCGTTCAATGCCGAAGTGACCGCCGGCATAGCGCTGGGCGTGCCCGCCGTGTACCTGCTGACAAAGCTCAAGTTTCACCGGATTGACGAGTTCCTCGGCAATATCAGCTACGGCGTGTTCCTGAATCACTTTGTGGTGATGTACTTCCTGCACGCTATCTGGTCGGTTGCCTACGATGGGGCCATTGTTGCAACAGTGCTGGCCTTGTCGTTGCTGCTCAGCGGCGCTTCGTACTACTGCGTCGAACGGCCGGCCCTGCAGCTTCGTCACGCGCTTCGGGCCGGCGCAAATCACAACTTGATCAACACCGACTTCAGCTCGGTGTAATGCTCGATCGCCGCATACCCCATCTCACGCCCGACCCCGGACATCTTGTAGCCGCCGAACGGCAGCGCCGGGTCCAGGGCGCTGTGGCAGTTGACCCACACCGAGCCTGACTTGATGCGTGGAATCATCCGGTGCACCGCCGCCAGGTCATTGGACCAGATACTCGCTCCCAACCCGTAAGGGCTGTCATTGGCCATGCGCAGGGCATCGGCTTCGTCGTCGAACGGGATGGCCACCAGCACCGGGCCGAATATCTCTTCCTGCACCAGTGAATGCTTCTGATCGACATCGACGATCACCGTCGGCTTGACGAAGAACCCCGGGCCAAACTGCTCGCCACCGCAGGCAATGGTCGCACCGCTTTCCCTACCCTTTTCGATGTACCCGTAGACGCGCTCTTGCTGACGCGCCGAGATCAACGGGCCCATTTCGACGCTCGGGTCCAGGCCGTTGCCCAGTTTCATGGCGTTGGCGATGTCGCTGATGTCCGCCACCACATTGTCGAAATGCTTGCGCTGTACATACAGCCTGGAACCTGCGCAACAGACCTGGCCCTGATTGAAGAAAATCGCGCTGGCAGCCCCGGCCGCAGCGGTTTTCAGGTCGGCGTCGGCCATGACGATGGTCGGCGATTTACCGCCCAGTTCCAGGGTGACCCGGGTCATGGAGTCCATGGCGATCTTGCCGATCTGCTTGCCCACGGCGGTGGAACCGGTGAAAGTCAGCTTGTCCACCAGCGGGTTGTGAGTCAGGGCCGAGCCGGCAGTGATGCCGGTGCCGGTAACCACGTTGAACACGCCTTCGGGATACCCGGCTTCCAGCACCAGCTCGGCGAGTTTCAGTGCGGTCAGCGGGGTTTCGTCGGCGGGTTTGAGCACCACGGTGCAGCCGGTGGCCAGGGCCGGACCGAGTTTCCAGCAGGCCAGCAGCAGCGGGAAATTCCAGGCGACGATGGCACCGACCACGCCCACCGCTTCGCGACGTATGAAGCTGTGGAACTGATCGTTGGGCATCAGCGGTGCCGACACGTCAACCGTGGAACCTTCGATCTTGGTCGCCCAACCGGCCATGTAGCGCAGGAAGTCGATGGCCAGTTGCACGTCCATCATCTGGGCCACGGCCGCGCTTTTACCGTTGTTCAGGCATTCCAGTTGCGCCAGAAGCTCGGCGTCGCGCTGCATCAGCTCGGCGAGCTTCCACAGCAGGTTCTGCCGCTCCCGGGGACGGGTGCGGGTCCAGGCCGAATCGTCGAACGCCTGGCGGGCGGCAAGCACCGCGCGGTCGACGTCCGCAGGCGTTGCCCGTGGCACCACGCACAGCACTTCGCCGGTGGCCGGGTTGTGCAGGGGCATGGTCTGGCCGTCGGCGGCCTCGACCCAGTCACCGCCGATCAGCATGCGCGGGGCGCGTTGGATGAACGCCGAAGTGGCGGGAAGCACGTTTGGGAGCGACATTGGCGAGGCCTCTTGTTGTTCGTGAGAACCGGGCTTTCGCAATGGCTGTGCCAGTTGTGCTTTTTCGGCCCGAAGGCCCGATCCAGTGGGGTGACAGATATTTTTCGGGTCACCGTGGGATCGATAAACGTCGCAAATTGCGACGACGTGAGACGTCCCGAACAAAATGCACATCCGGAACGTAATGCTTTTTGTAGGAGCGAGCCTGCTCGCGATGAACTAAAGAGCACTGCGTTTAGCCGGCAAGCACGCGTAATCGTTAACGACCATCGCGAGCAGGCTCGCTCCTACARAAAGCTATGCTTGTCTCAGGCTGAAACAGTTGTCGCGAAATTAAACGTGGAACGCAGACGATACGATTGGCAAAACACCGACCTTTATCGGCAAATCATTGATTCATATAAATATTCATAAGCTGGCACGCTCTGTGTATTGCACATCTCAGACGTTTCTCTTGCCTCCGTCAGCGGATCAACGCCGGCGGCAGAAACCATAAAAACGATAAGCCACAACAATAAGAACGCACCGTGCGAGGTTCGACGTTGATGAAGAGAAAACTCCGATCAGGCATGAGCGCCAGCCTGCTGGCCGTAGCCGCTTGCGTAGCGCTGCATTCGCCTCACAGCCTGGCAGCCCGCGATGCCCAGACCATCCTCAGGGAAACCTGTCAGGGCTGTCACACCCCCGAAGCCGATAACGCCCTGAGCCGCATCAGCCACCAGCGCAAGACGCCGGAAGGCTGGCTGATGAGCATCGCCCGCATGCAGACCATGCACGGTTTGCAGATCAGCGATGACGACCGTCGCACGCTGGTCAAGTACCTGGCCGACACCCAGGGCCTGGCGCCGAGCGAAACCGACGGCGTGCGTTATGCGCTGGAGCGCCGGCTCAATACCGTCGAGCACTTCGACGACCAGACCAGCCAGATGTGCGGCCGCTGCCACTCCGGTGCGCGGGTCGCTCTGCAACGGCGTCCGGCGCAGGAGTGGGAACGCCTGGTGAACTTCCACCTCGGTCAGTGGCCGTCCCTGGAGTACCAGGCGCTGGCCCGGGACCGCGACTGGTTCGACATCGCCCGCAAGGACATGGTACCGCTGCTGGCCAAGCGTTTTCCGCTGGACAACCCGGCCTGGAAAAAATGGCAGAGCGCGGCGCCCAAAGCCGAGGCCCTGGTGGGCGACTGGAGCTTCAGCGGCCACTTGCCGGGCAAGGGTGAGCTGGCCGGTGTCATGAGCGTAACCGCCGATGGTAGTGACACTTTCAAGGTCAGCGTCAAAGGCCAGTACGCCGACGGTAGCCCGTTCAATGGCGACGGCAGTGCGATTCTCTACACCGGCTACGAATGGCGCGGCAACGTGACCATCGATGGCGTGACCATGCGCCAGGTGTTCGCCGCTCAAGGCAATGCGATGCAGGGCCGGATGTTCGAGGCCGAGCATGACGAGCGTGGCCTGGACTTCGTCGCCGCCAAGCAAGGCTCCAACCGTTTGCTGGCGGTGCAGCCGGGTTATCTGAAGGCTGGCAGCGAAACCGAAGTGACCCTGATCGGCAGTGGCCTGAGCGGCAAGCCGGACTTCGGCAAAGGTGTGGAAGTGGTTGAAGTCGTCTCGCAGAGTCCGGAGCAGATCAAAGTCAGACTCAAGGCCGCCGCCAATGCCCAACCGGGTGCGCGCGCGGTCAGCGTCGGCGCGCTGAAAGGCCCGAGCCTGTCGGTGTACAGCAAGATTGCCGAAGTCAAAGTGGTGCCGGAATTCTCGGTAGCGCGGATCGGCGAGGGCGGTGGTTCGACGCCGAAGGTCCAGGGCCGTTTCGACGCGGAAGCCTGGGGCAAGGGCGCTGATGGCAAGCCATATCGCATCGGTGTGTTCCCGGCGCAGTGGAAAGTCGAAGCCTTCGACGACCGGGCCAAGGAGGACGAAGACGTCAAGTTCGCCGGCACCATGCAGGCCGATGCAGGCGTATTCACCCCGGGCGATGCCGGACCGAACCCGGCACGCAAGATGTCCACCAACAATGCCGGCAACCTCAAGGTGATCGCCGCCGTCGACGACGCAGGGAAACCCCTGACCGGCGAAGGCCACATGATCGTGACTGTGCAACGCTGGAACAATCCACCCATTCCATGAGTTGGCTGCCCTTGGCTTAACACAGCTTCAAGGCTACAGACACTTTTCGGAATGACCGCAAGCCCCGCCAAGCGGGGCCTGCACAGGAGGTTGGCAATGGGCGCTATCTTGAATCTGGTCGAACGCAACCTGCACGAAGTGCAGGTCGATGCCGACCGCATGCTGTTTCACATCCCCAGCAGTTCGCTGTTCGCCAGCGATGAACTGACGGGCACCATCATCGATACCCTGCGCGGCCCCGGCTGCTCCTCGGACGACCTGATCCAGAGCCTGGCGGCGCGTTTCAACGGCGAGGAAATCACCGAAACCCTGCGCGAGCTGATGGCCCTGGAACTGGTCAGCGACGGTTCGCCGCTGACCCCGGACATCGCCACCAAACGGGTCGAGCGCACGGCAATCAATACCGTGGTGCTCAACGTCAACACCGGCTGCAACCTGAGCTGCACCTATTGCTACAAGGAAGACCTCGACAAGCCGTCGGCGGGCAAGAAGATGGACGTCGAAACGGCGATCGCCTCGGTGGAAATGCTGCTGCGCGAATCTCCGGACGAAGAGCGTTTCACCGTGGTGTTCTTCGGCGGCGAACCGCTGAGCAACCGCAAACTGATCGAGTACATGGTCGATTACTGTGAGAAGCGTTTTCGCGAGGCCGGCAAGTTCGTCGAGTTCGTGATGACCACCAACGCCACGCTGCTCACCGAAGAAACCGTGGACTACCTCAATGCCCACCGTTTCGGCTTGTCAGTGAGTATCGACGGGCCGAAAACCGTGCACGACCGCAACCGCATCACCGTGGGCGGGCAGGGCACCTACGACGTGGTGCGGCGCAAGGCCGAGATGCTGCTGTCGCGCTACAACAGTCGTCCGGTGGGCGCGCGGGTGACCCTGACCACCGGTGTGACCGACGTCGAAACCATCTGGGATCACCTGTTCAACGAGCTGGGTTTTGCCGAAGTCGGCTTCGCCCCGGTGACCTCCGGCGACATCAGCAGCTTCAACCTCACCAGCGACGAGCTGATCGAAGTCTTCGCCAGCATGAAACGCCTCGGTCGGCGTTACCTGGAAGCGGCGCTGGAGCATCGCAACATCGGCTTCTCCAACCTGCACCAGTTGATCACCGACATCCACGAAGGCCATAAAAAAGCCCTGCCATGCGGCGCGGGCCTGAAGATGCTGGCCGTGGATCACAAGGGCGAACTGAACCTGTGCCACCGCTTTACCGGTTCGAGCCTGCCGACCTTCGGTAACGTCCACAGCGGTGTGAAACAGGTGGAGTTGAACGACTTCCTGTCCCAGCGCCTGGATCGCACCAACACCGGTTGCGAGGACTGCCAGATCCGCAACCTGTGCTCCGGCGGCTGCTACCACGAGAGCTACGCCCGCTACGGCGACCCGACGCACCCGACCTATCACTACTGCGAACTGATGCGTGACTGGGTCGACTTCGGCATCGAGGTTTACACCCGGATCATGGCCAATAACCCTGCGTTCATCAGCAGTTACATCACTCCGCGCAAGGCTCACTGATATGAAACATCTCAAGGCAATCAATAACAAAGCGTTGAAGCTGGATCAGGCCGCGGATGAAAACCGCATTGAGGAAGTGGTGGCCATGAGTTCTGTGGCGGGCTGTGCCTCGACCACCGACCCGGGCTGGGAAATCGATGCATTCGGCGGTGTGTCTTCGCTGTGCCAGCCGATGGAGGCCGACCTCTACGGTTGCTCCGACCCCTGCTGGTGGCCGGCCCAGGTGCCCGACATGATGAGCACCTACCCGGACTGGAACAAGGATGCCCAGGCGTCCAACGACAACTGGCGCAACCTCGGCACTGTCTTCCCCAAAGACAAGTGATCACAGAAGAAGGATTCCAGCATGCACAACATCAAAGCCTGCGGCCTGGCCGCGTTCGCCGTCCTGAGCAGCTGTTCGGTCAGTGTCCTGGCCGATGAAAACACCGCACTGCAAGACGGTCACGAATACATGTTGACCACCAACTACCCGAACAACCTGCACGTGATCGACCTGGCCACCGACACCCTGTTCAAGACCTGCAAGATGCCCGATGCCTTCGGCCCCGGCACCGTGCAGCTGTCGCCGGACCGCAAGACCGCCTACGTGCTGAACAATCACTATGCGGATGTCTATGGTGTCGAACTGGATAACTGCAAGCAGGTGTTCCACGCCAGCATCACGCAGAAACCGGGGGAGAAGGCCAAGTCTATGTTCGCCTTTACCCTCAGTCACGATGGCAAGGAGCTGTTCACCATCGCCAACCCGACGCTGATGATGAACGACCGCTACGAAGTGCAGCAGCCACGGCTCGACGTGTACAAGACCGATGCCGGCATGGACGCCAAGCCGGTGCGCAGTTTCCCGGCGCCGCGCCAGTTGACCATCATGCAGAGCGGTGACGACGGCACCTTGTATGTGGCCGGGGCGGATGTCTACAAGGTCAATGTGCAAACCGGCAAGTTCGACGTGCTGATCCCCAGTCGTCACTGGAAACGCCCGAACTACAGCGCGCCAGACGTGCTCTACGTGTGGAACCAGCAGACGTACCGGCATGACTTCTCGCTGCTCTACACCGCGGCGAAGTTCAAGGACAAGAAACAGGACCCGGCCACCGCCGAATACCTGTACGGCCTGTTCAGTATCGACCTGAAGACCGGCAAGACCGAAACCACCGACTTCGGGCCTCTGACGGAAATCTACTTCAGCGGCATGCGCTCGCCCAAGGACCCGAACCTGATGTTTGGCGTGCTCAACCGCCTGGCCAAGTACGACATCAAGCAGAAGAAAATGCTCCAGTCCGCCACGCTCGATCACTCCTACTACTGCATTTCCTTCAACAAGGACGGCAGCAAGATTTACCTGGCGGGAACCTTCAACGACGTGGCGATCTTCGATGCCGACAGCCTCAAACAGACGGGCAGCATCAAGTTGCCGGGCGGGGATATGGCGATTACCACGGCGCAGATTTTTGTCCGGTAATTGCGGCGCCTGACCTGACGCTATCGCGAGCAGGCTCGCTCCTACAGTGGATTTTCGGTGAACACAAATTTTGTGCCTGACCGGGAACCCTGTAGGAGCGAGCCTGCTCGCGAAGAGGCCCTTACATACACCAGAGATTCAAACCCCCGGCACCGGACACCCCAAATCCCCCTCCTGACACTTCAGGTAAGTCTTGAACATCTCCACCCGCGCCTTGGTCAATTCAGTCACGCAATTGCTGTAGATCAGCGGATACACACTCCCGCCTTCCACGCCGGACGCCGAGAACCTGCACTCGGCATCGCGGAACGCAATCCACGACCGCTGCGCACCCACCAACTGTTTCTTGCTGTCCGGGTTGCTCTTGAGGCGCGAAGTGATCTGCTGGTACAGCGCATTCAGTTCCTTGTCGGCGGCCGCATGCTGCTGCGACGCGCACTGGTTCATCGTGGCCTGGTCGGTGGCGTTGTCGCAGTTCACGGCAGCATGGGCCAGAGAGGTGAACAACAAAGGCGTCAGCGCCAGGAGAAAGCGTGCGTGCATGGCAGAACCTCGCTGTGACAGGGGAAGTTTGGGGGGCAGTGTAGCGCTGTKGGACGTTCAGCCATCTACGTCTGCCATTGCGGGTACTTTTTTACCGACTCATATTCAAGCCAGGGCTGCTCATGGGATGTCCAGATATGCACCTGTGGCGTCATTTTCGGGTCATTATCCAGTGTCGCCACCCGAACGATCACATGGGGCTGGGCCAATCGCTCCGCCATCAAGTGTGAACCGCAGGCCGAACAGAAATGCCGAAACTTGCCCGGTGACGATTCGTAGCTCGTCAGCCGATCTTGCCCCTTGATCCAGTGAAAGTGCTCGCGCATCACCCCGGCGGTCGATGCAAAAGCCGCTGCGTGTGCCTTGCGGCAGGTTTGGCAATGACAGTGGCTAATGGGCATGTCCAGGCTATCGAGCTCGTATTCGATGGCTTTGCACAGGCAACTGCCGCGCAGGTTTTTCATGGCGCTATCCTTTTCGATGCTGTTTCGAGGGAGAACGTTAGCAGTTTCGACCCTCTGATTTTGTGATTGCCCCAGAACTATCCGCACAAATGCAATCGAATGTCTCGAGCATGGTTGATTGCACATCCCGATTGGTACAACTTTAGGGTTGATCGTGTGGTCTTACTGACTACTGTTCAAGTACAGGAGGTGACTTATGAACCCAGCATCTGATCGCATCGAAAGGAAAATCCTGCTCAAGGCCAAGCGTTCACAGGTCTGGCGCGTGCTGGCCAATGCCGAAATGTTCGGACAGTGGTTTGGCGTGGCGCTGGAGGGCAAGCGTTTTGTGGCAGGCGAGTGGACCCAGGGGCAGGTTACCTACCCCGGTTATGAGCATTTGCGCTGGAATGTACTGGTGGAGCGAGTCGAGCCGGAACGGCTGTTTTCGTTTCGCTGGCACCCTTATGCCGTGAGACCGGAAGTCGACTACTCCCAGGAGCCCACCACACTGGTGAAATTCGAGCTCGAAGACATGGACAACGGCACCTTGCTCAAGGTCTCCGAGTCCGGTTTCGATCACATTCCCCAGGCCCGTCGCGAAAGGGCTTTCCGCATGGACAGTCGTGGCTGGGAAGAGCAAATGAACAATATCGAGCAGTTTTTGATCGATAATGCCAAAGCCCACGAGCAACAGAGCGGCTGAAGTCGGCTCGGAGCCTGTGGCATCCAAGGGTTTTCGGAAGGGGGTATATAGCGAATGTCTTACACGCGATGGTAGCGATGTCGTCTGTTACAAATTGGATCCGATGCGTATTCTCGCCTCACCCACTGAAGCACAGGATGTGCTCAGGATCATGGATGATCGACCATCTGCAAGGAACGCTACGACAAGGAGTCGTCATGGTCTTGGAAAAACCCGCTTCGGCGGGTTTTTTTTGCGCGCATGAAAAGTCATGGCGGCAGGAACCGGGTTCCCGCCGCCATTTTTTCACTGTCGGTCGAGTTTCGCCGCCGCGCGCTCGGTGATCTGCGCCCGCAGCTTCAACGAGCCGGCAGCCCGCTGGCGAGCCTCCTCCAGCACACTGGCCGGGGCCGTCTCCGGGCTGCCTGCGCTAAACGGTGGGGCCGGGGCGTATTCCAGTTGCAGTTGCACCAGCTCGGCGGTGGCCTGGTCGAACAGCTCGGCGGCCAGGGTCAGGGCGAAGTCGATTCCGGCGGTGATGCCGCCACCGGTCAACAGATTGCCGTCGCGAACCACCCGGTCTTTCACCACGATTGCGCCCAGCGGCTTGAGCAGTTCGTGATACGCCCAGTGAGTGGTGGCGCGTTTGCCTTTGAGCAATCCCGCCGCGCCCAGCACCAGCGCGCCGGTGCACACCGACGTGATGTAGCGGGCGTTGGCGGCCTGTGCCTTGAGAAAGTCCAGGGTCTGGTCATCTTCCATCAACGGCCCGACGCCACTGCCACCGGGCACGCAGATCACGTCCAGTGCCGGGCAATCGTCGAAGGTGGTGGTCGGTTTCAACAGCAGGCCGGTGCTGGCGGTGACCGGCATCAGGTCTTTCCAGATCAGATGCACTTTCACATCCGGCAGCGAGGCCAGCACGTCATAAGGGCCGGTCAGGTCCAGTTGCTGAAGCTGTGGAAACAACAGAAAGCCGATCTGCAACGTCATGGTGTTTTTCTCGTGAAGTGGGTGGACGGTTTGACTGTAGGCTCGTAGGCTTTGGCGTATACGCCAATATCCCCACGAATTACGCCAAATGTCGAAAACCATCCGTGTACTCGCTTTCGCCAACGTGCAATTGCTCGACGTCACCGGGCCGCTGCAGGTATTCGCTTCGGCCAACGACATAGCCCGTCAGCAAGGCCTGCCGCGACCCTACGCACCGACGGTGATTGCCAGCGGCGGCGGGGCGGTGATGTCGTCGGCGGGGTTGGCGCTGTTGGCCGAACCGTTGCCGGATGGCGGCAGCGATACCCTGATCATCGCCGGTGGCTGGGGTGTTTACGCAGCGGCGCAAGATGCGCCGTTGGTCGCCTGGGTGCGCGAACATGCCCATGGCTGCCGGCGGGTTTCTTCGGTGTGCACCGGTGCGTTTCTGCTGGCGGCCAGCGGCTGGCTCGATGGCCGGCGCGTGGTCACCCACTGGACCCGTTGCGAGCAGCTGGCGCAGCAGCACCCGCGCTTGCAGGTCGAGCCCAATCCGATCTTCATCAACGACGGTCCGGTCTGGACCTCGGCCGGAGTGACTGCCGGTATCGACCTGGCATTGGCCATGGTCGAACAGGACCTGGGGCGCAACATGGCCCTGGAGGTCGCCCGGCAACTGGTGGTGTTTCTCAAGCGTCCGGGTGGCCAGTCGCAGTTCAGCGTAACCCTGTCCCTGCAACAGGAAGGCAACCGTTTCGACGAACTTCACGCCTGGATCAGCGAAAACCTGACCCACGACCTGGGCATCCCGACCCTGGCCTTGCAGGCCGGCATGAGCGAACGCAGCTTCGTGCGCCACTACCGCGCCGACACCGGCCAGACCCCGGCCCGGGCCATCGAACTGATCCGCGTCGAAACCGCACGGCGTCTGCTCAGCGACACTGGCGTGCCGATCAAACGGCTGGCGGTGCAATGCGGCTTCGGCAGCGAAGAAACCCTGCGCCGCAGTTTCCTGCGGGCCATGGGCGTGACACCGCAGGCTTATCGGGAGCGGTTTTCGGTCAGTGTTGCGGCAGATCCGGTGTCCGGTTCACGTCAGGCTTCAACTTCCGCCAGCTGATTGAAATACTTCGCCCGATCCGGCGTAAACGTCACCACCATCCCGGTTCGCGAGCAGGTCAGCGCCCGTTCTTCGCTCAAATCAACATCCAGATCTTCCCCACGCAACCCTTGCCACTGTGCGAGGTATTTGAGGGAGCCATATTTTTCGAGTTTCTTAAGACTGCGGCTGACGCCACCTTTCCAGCCCAGTACCGGCAACTCGCCGGCGAGGCACTGACGGGCGAGGTCGGGGAAACGGGCGGCGCGCTGGCGGCCGACTTCCCAGCATTTGATCAGGCCCTTGTCACCGGCCTCCCAGAGTTCTTCGCGGTTCAAACCGGTTCGCAGCGGGGAGTCGATGCTGCGTTGGATGCGTTGGGTCATTCTGGTTCCTTGAATTCGGGGGGGTCTGGACAGCTCCGCTGTACCCGTTGAGCAAAGATGTTAGGTGGGGATGTAGCGGCTGGCAACAGGGTAATTTCGGGGTGTTTGCTGATGGCCGATGTTTAAAAAGTGTAGGGCCAGGTTTGCGAAACCTGTGGTGTTGGAAGCTTGTACTCATGGCTGCCAGACGGTTTTCTCCCCACTCAACCTCCGGTCCAGAAAACACGCCGCACTGATCAACGCCAGATGCGTCAATGCCTGCGGTGTGTTGCCCATATGCCGCCCATGGCTGTCGAACTCTTCGGCATACAGCCCCAGCGGGTTGGCGTACCTGAGCAACTGTTCGAACTCCAGATGGGCCTTGTTCAATTGGCCGGCGCGGGCCAGGCATTCGACGTACCAGAACGAGCAGGCGGCGAAGGCGCCTTCGCTGCCGGGCAGGCCGTCGATCTGACTGTCGTCGTTGCGGTAGCGGTAGATCATGCCGTCGCGTACCAGGCTCTTTTCGATGGCTTGCAGGGTCGCCAGCCAGCGCGGGTCGCGGGCGCTGACGAAACGCACCAGCGGCATCAGCAGCATCGAGCCATCCAGGCCGGTGCCGCCGATGTGCTGGACGAAATGCCCGCGCTCTTCATTCCAGAAGTTCTCCCAGATGTCGGCGTAGATCGCCTGACGGGTTTGGTCCCAACGTGCGAACGGTGCCGGCAGCGAACGTTTCGAGGCGAGGCGGATGGCGCGGTCCAGGGCGACCCAGCACATCAGCCGTGAATGCAGGAAATGGTATTGCCCGCCGCGCATTTCCCAGATTCCGACGTCCTTTTGCTCCCAGGTTGCACAGACCTGATCCACCACTTCCATCGTGTGTTTCCAGCCTTCATGGGAAATGGCTTCGCCGTATTTGTTGACCAGGTAAATCGCGTCCATCAGCTCGCCAAAGATATCGAGCTGGACCTGTTCACAGGCCTGATTGCCGATGCGCACCGGTTGTGCGCCAGCATGGCCGGACAGGTGCGGCAGCTCGACCTCCGGCAACTCCTGACGACCGTCGATGGCGTAGAGAATGTTGAGCTTCATCGGCTTGCCCTGACAGTCACTGACCCGCCCGCGCAACCAGCGCATGTAGGCGTTGGCTTCTTCGACGAAGCCCAGGCGCATGAATGCATAGACAGTGAACGAGGCGTCGCGGATCCAGGTGAAGCGATAGTCCCAGTTACGTGCGCCACCAGGGCTTTCCGGCAGGCCGAACGTCGCGGCGGCGAGAATCGCGCCGTGTTTGCGTGAGGTCAGCAGCTTCATTGCCAGAGCCGAGCGGTTGACCATTTCGCGCCATCGGCCGCGGTAGTTGGACTGGCCGATCCAGTCACGCCAGAACTTGAGGGTGCGTTGCAGGCACAGTTCGGCAGCGCCTTCCTTGAAGCGCGGATCGTTGACGGCGCCGAGCAGGAACTGGCCTGTCTGGTCTTGTTCGAGGGTGAATTCGGCGACTGCCACATTGGCGTCGATGCGTAAGGCCTGATCCGAAGATAGCCGCAACGCCGGTTGACTGGCGGCCTCGAAGAGCACGTCCCGCTTGTCCACGCGTGCGTGGGTCGTGGCACGGGCGTAGTCATGGCGCACAGCACAACGCATGTGGAAAGTGGCGCTGCCGCTGACCACGCGGATCCGCCGCATCAGCAGCGGCAGGTCATCTTCGGTGTCGCCGACGGGCAGCAGATCGGTGACTTCGACCACGGCCCGATCACTGAGCCAGCGGCTCAGCAGCACATTGGTGTCAGGGAGGTAAATCTGTTCGCGGCGGGCATCGGGCAAGTCCGGCGACAACTGGAAAATTCCCGCCTCGGGGGTGTCCAGCAGCGAGCAGAAGATCGACGGACTGTCGAATTCCGGCCAGCAGAAAAAGTCCACGCTGCCCTTGTCATTGACCAGCGCCGCGCTACGCATGTCGCCGATGATGCCGTGGGCGTCGATGGGGCTTTGGCGTTCGGGGTGATCAGCCATTGTCGCGAAACTCCGGGAACCAGGGGCCTATTCAGCTGACTGGTCGGGGCAGCGAGAGTTCATTTGGCGGGGGGTGTGAGTTGTCTGTGAGGGCCTCTTCGCGGGCAAGCCCRCTCCTACAGTTGATGGGTGTACACCGTCCAATGTAGGAGTGGGCTTGCCCGCGAAGGGGCCTTCACATTCGACCAACAATTCCACGCTTCCCCCACAATCAGCCGTTATGGCAACGTGCAGTCCCCTGATGAGACCCGTCCCATGGCAAACCCCTACCGCGAACTATTCAAAGCCCCCGGCAGCGGCGCATTCGTGCTGGCCGGGATGATCGCGCGCATGCCGATTTCCATGACCGGCATCGGCCTGATCACCATGCTTTCACAGTTGCAGGGTGGCTACGCAATGGCCGGCGCGGTGGCGGCGACCTTCGCCCTGGCCACGGCGTTTTGCGCGCCGCAGGTCTCGCGGCTGGTGGATCGCTATGGCCAGGGGCGGATTCTGCCGGTGGCGGCGTTGCTAGGCGGTGGGGCACTGTTGCTGCTGTTGCTGTGCACGCGGTTGCAGGCGCCGCACTGGACGCTGTTTGTCTTCGCCGCGCTGGCCGGTTGCATGCCGAGCATGTCGGCGATGGTGCGGGCGCGCTGGACCGAGGTGTATCGCGGCCGCCCCGAGTTGCAGACCGCCTACGCCCTGGAGTCGGTGCTGGACGAAGTCTGCTTCATCGTCGGGCCACCACTGTCGGTGGGGTTGTGCGTGGTGGCATTCCCCGAGGCCGGGCCGCTGGCGGCCTTGCTGGCACTGGCCATCGGCGTCACCGCGTTCGTGTTGCAGCGCAGCACGGAGCCGCCAGTGCATCCCCATGAAGAACATCACCAGGGCTCGATCATCCGCTCTCGCGACATTCAGTTGCTGATGCTGTTGATGGTGGCCATGGGCACCATCGTCGGCGTGGTGGACGTGGTCAGCGTCGCCTTCGCCCAGCAGCAGGGCCAACCAGCGGCGGCGAGCATCGTGCTGTCGGTGTACGCCATCGGCTCATGCCTGGCCGGGTTGGCGTTCGGCGCACTACGCTCGAAAGTGCCGCTGGCACGCCTGTTCCTGTACGGCGGGGTAGCGACGGCGGTGACCACCTTGCCGTTGCTGCTGGCGGTGAACATTTTCGGCTTGTCCCTGGCGGTGTTTGTCGCCGGCCTGTTTTTTGCCCCCACGCTGATTGTCGCCATGGCCCTGGTGGAGCAGATCGTGCCGCCGGCCAAACTCACCGAAGGCCTGACCTGGCTGGTCACCGGCCTGAGCATCGGCGTGGCGATCGGCGCCGCCGGCTCCGGCTGGCTGGTGGATGCCTTCGGCGCACGCAGCGGGTTCTGGCTGGCGATTGCGGCGGGGGCGGTGGTGCTCGGTTCCGCGATCCCGAGCTATCGCCATCTGAAATGAAGATCCATTGCTGGAAAACAGCCCCCCCTGTGGGAGCGAGCTTGCTCGCGATAGCGGAGTATCAGTCTAAATCATCAGTGCCTGACACACCGTCATCGCGAGCAAGCTCGCTCCCACAGGTTGTCTTGCACTGACTCAGATAACTAAGACGGATCAAGCCGATCCAGCGCCCGATTCACCGCCAGTTCCCCGAGCATGATCACCTGCGCAATCCCCAACAGCGCATGGCGACTTGTCCCCTGCAGATGATCCACCAGATCGTTGGCCATGACATTGGCCGAAGCCAGCGATTCGCACGCATGCACCAGCAGGGTTTCGGTACTGAGTTCGGGGTTGACGATGAACATGGAGCTGGGTGTGCGCGGAGTGGCCATGATGTTGGGGCCCGGGTTGAAGTCGTGATCGAGGGCGCGCTCGGCGGCTTCGTGGAATTGTTTTGAATCGGGGCTTTCGTACGGGGATGCCGGGTCGGAGTCCGGCGGATTTGGAGTAACTTTGAACATGATTTGGGTCCTGTAAGTATGAGCTACCACCGCTTCTCTACTAATAAGAAGGGTGGTAGCTGTGCGCAGGTTAGTAGACCGGGGACCCAAGGAGCCGGCGCGCCCGAGGGCGCCCTGCACACAGCCACCATAAAGTGCAGGGATGGGATACCTGACTGTTTGATGGGCTATGCGCCTTGAGTAACCACGGGCTACTAAACCCGATCACTGACAATCAGTGACCCGAACCAAGTTACCGACACCCCCCAAGGCGCACAAGCCGGCGGATTCTGGCGTACCTGTAGGCAACGGCGCAAGGCGTTGTGGCTTTCACGAAGTAACCTGTAGGCCGCTTAAACAGGCGCTATCGAGTGATTGTTAACTTGCTGTTTTGCCTTGTCAGAGAGCGTTGGAATCCTCGGAATCGGCAGGAAAAATCCTACGAAAGTTTGCGGTTGGCCGTCGGAAGAACAGCCCTTACGATCTGACGTTACGCATTGGTCGGTTTGGCAAATGACACTTCATCTTGCGATCGACGACAGCGCCCCCGATACCGATTAGACTGCTACCCGTAGACCCCGGAGGCCATTATGAGCGCCGAACTTTCCCCCATCGTTTCAGAGTTTGAGACCAAAGAGCAGGCCGCCAGCTATGACCGTTGGTTCCGCGCCAAGGTGCAAGCTTCGATTGACGACCCGCGCCCGAATGTCCCGCATGATCAGGTGATGGCTGATATGCGTGCCCTCATCGAGTCAAAGCGCAACAAGCACGATGCTGGTTGAGTGGCGGCCCGAAGCTCGGGCCGAACTCTGGCAAATCCTGAACTACATTGGCGACCGAAACTTCGTAGCGGCCAGCGAGCTATTTCAAGCCATTGAGGCTGCTACATCGGCCCTTCCCGAACATCCCTACCTTTATCGATTCGGTCGAGTACCCGGCACTCGGGAGATTGTCGTGCATCCCAACTACCTGGTGGTCTACCGAGTGATGGATCGAATCGAGATATTGAGCGTGTTGCATGCTCGGCAGGAATATCCCTGATCCATGGGGGACGTGTTCGGTCCGTTCACCCATCGGCAGGTGGCTTGCGAGTGGCTCGCCTGTGCAGTGAGCGTGGGCGCATTTGTGTTTCAGCAATGTTCACGGCTGAAGGCATAAACCACAGGCCTCGGGCGCGGGCGGCAGCGGGGCCCATCTTCCGCATCCCGTATCGGCTATGTATTATCGGTTTCGGCCCGATGCTGCCCGCCGCTCGCTCCCGCTGGGAAAGGTGAAAGCATCTCCTCCTCATACGAACCCTGTCGCCTCTCTTGACGGTCGAGGTTTGGCAATGCGAGCACCAAGGCATCTCGGCTACAGGAGCAGCCATGTTTTCAATCGAGCAAGCCAAGCAAATGGCCAAACAGTTGCGCGCCTCGCTGGAGGAACGCAATCAAGCGGTGACCCATTCCACCGCGCTGGAACTGGTCGCGCAGCAACTGGGCTACAAGGACTGGAACACCGCGTCGGCGATGCTTGCCCAGGCCAACACCCCGCCAGCGCCGAGCATTACCTTCGATAAACCCATCCCCATTTTGCGCAGTTTCGACGAAGCCAAGGCGCGGGAGTTCTATCTGGATTTCCTAGGCTTTAGCGTCGAGTTCGAGCATCGTTTCGAGGCGGATTTGCCGCTGTACCTGGGCATCAGTCGCGACGGGCTGCAACTGCATCTTTCCGAGCACCACGGCGATGCCAGCCCGGGCTCGACGGTGTTCGTGCCCATGCAAAACATCGAACTGCTCAGGGACGAATTGCAGGGCAAGCGCTACGGCTACGGACGTCCGGATATTGTTCAGCAGGGCTGGGGCAAGGAGCTGCAAGTCCACGACCCGTTCGGCAACCGGATTCGCTTCTGCCAGTATTGATCAGGCGGTGCGGACCAGGGCGACCCGGTCCGCTTTGAACCACCCAGTATTAAGGACGGACACGGCATGACCACGCAGGACACTTCGCTTCAAGACATCGCCGCGCCCGAAGGCGTTTGTTATGGCTGCGGCAGCCAGAACTCGCACGGGCTGCACATCAAGAGCTTCTGGCATGAAGACGGGGTGCATGTCATGGCGCAGCATTTGCCGGATGACAAGTATTGCGGCTGGCCGGATCTGGTTTACGGCGGTTTGATCGCGATGCTGGTGGATTGTCATTCCAACTGGGCCGCGATGGCTTATCACTACCGGGCAGAGCAGCGCGAAGTGGGCAGCTCGCCCCACATCACCTGCGTCACCGGTAACCTGGGCATCAAGTTCATCAAGCCCACCCCGATGGGCGTACCCCTGACACTGCGTGCCAAAGTCGAGGGCGATGTCGGGCGCAAATGTCGGGTCATTTGCGAGGTCTTCGCCGGGGATGTCCTGACCGCTGTCGGGGATTCCGTTTTTGTCCGCGTCGATACCGGGCAACTCAGGGCCGCCGCGCACAGCCATACGTTGAAAGCAGAAAACGGAACCGGGTCGCTGTAGCCAGTTGAGTCCAGCGGCGACCACAAGACCGCCATCGCGAGCAGGCTCGCTCCCACAATGGACCGGTGTTCACAGAACCCATGTGGGAGCGAGCCTGCTCGCGATGGGGCCAGAAAGAACACCGCAAATATTGATTCCTGAACCCTTCCTGAAGAACCCCATGATTCACCCCGGCAAGACTTTGTATCGGGTTTACTCGCCAAACATCGGGGCGTAAGCTTCGCGCGTTTTCATCCATTACGGAGACCCACAGTGGGTACTTGTTCGAGTGACAGTTGTCGGCCGGTCTCGGTAACCGGCATTTTCTCGGCAAGATAACGCGCAGTCTCCTGTGCCGTTGTCTCGCCGAAAAGCGAGCAGCGGCATCCTGATCATGGCCAGTCCTGGCCGTGTCCCGACGTCCTCTTCTCATCGACGCTGAACAGTGTGTGGTTTCGACTTTTTGTCGTGGCCGCCGCTCTATCGACACGCCTGTCATTCGTGACCGGCGCGCCAGGCCTTGCTTTGCCGGTTGTTCCGGCGGCAGCGGCGTGGACCTGCCTGCTCGACGGTTTCCCGGCTGACCAAAGGGGCACCAGCCATGAAACTTACCCTCAAGGAATTCTTCGCAGGTTTCCTGCGTAACCGCCACATCGCCCGGCACTTCCGTCGCCTGGCGTTGCTGGAAACCTTCACCGACACCACGGTCAGCCGTGAAGTCCCTCCCACCCTGGCGCAAACCCTGGTGGCCGCTGCCGGCAGCGACTCCGGTCAATTGCTCAACACCCTGGGCAGTCACGCCGACGGCTTGAGCGAACTCGAAGCCGAGGCCCTGCGCGAGCAATTCGGCCTCAACGAAGTCGAGCACGAACAACCGCTGCCCTGGTGGACGCACCTGTGGCACTGCTACAAGAATCCGTTCAACCTGTTGCTGACGTTGCTGGCGGTCATCTCCTGGCTGACCGAAGACATGAAAGCCGCCATCGTGATTTTCTCCATGGTGGTGCTCTCGACCTTGCTGCGATTCTGGCAGGAAACCAAATCCAACCAGGCCGCCGATGCCCTCAAGGCCATGGTCAGCAACACTGCCACTGTGATGCGCCGGGACCTTGAGGACCGCAGCGAGCAGCGCATCGAACTGCCGATCAGGCAACTGGTGCCGGGCGACCTGATCGTGCTGTCGGCCGGTGACATGATTCCCGCCGATTGCCGGGTGCTCAGCGCCAAGGACCTGTTCGTCAGCCAGGCGGCCATGACCGGTGAATCGATGCCGGTGGAAAAGTTTCCCCGTCAGCAGGACCGCGACACGCGCAATCCACTGGACCTGGACAACATCCTGTTCATGGGCACCAACGTGGTGTCCGGCACGGCCTTGGCGGTGATTCTCACCACCGGCAACAGCACCTATTTCGGCGCCCTGGCCCAGCGCGTGGGTGCAACCGACCGGGCGCCGACTTCGTTCCAGACCGGGGTCAACAAAGTCAGCTGGCTGCTGATCCGCTTCATGTTCGTGATGGCGCCACTGGTGTTGTTCATCAACGGTTTCACCAAGGGCGACTGGACCGAAGCGTTGCTGTTCGCGCTGTCGATCGCCGTGGGCCTGACTCCGGAAATGCTGCCGATGATCGTCACCTCGACCCTGGCCAAGGGCGCGGTGTTCCTGTCGCGCAAAAAAGTCATCGTCAAACGCCTCGACGCCATTCAGAACTTCGGCGCCATGGACGTGCTGTGCACCGACAAGACCGGCACCCTGACCCAGGACAAGATCTTCCTGGCGCGCAACGTCGACGTCTGGGGCAACGACTCCGATGACGTGCTGGAAATGGCCTACCTCAACAGTTACTACCAGACCGGCCTGAAAAACCTGCTGGATGTGGCGGTGCTCGAGCACGTCGAGGTCCACCGTGAGCTGAAAGTCGGCACGGCGTTTCGCAAGGTCGACGAGATCCCGTTCGACTTCACTCGCCGGCGCATGTCGGTGGTGGTCGCCGAGCGCGATCAACCGCACCTGCTGATCTGCAAGGGCGCGGTGGAAGAAGTGCTGGCGGTCTGCTCGCGGGTACGTCACGGCGAAGTCGATGAAGTTCTGACCGAAGAGTTGCTGGCGCGAATTCGTCAGGTCACGGCCACGTTCAACGGCGAAGGCTTGCGTGTGGTTGCGGTAGCGGCACGGCCAATGACCGAAGGGCGCGACACCTACAGCCTGGCCGATGAACAGGCACTGACGCTGATCGGCTACGTGGCGTTCCTCGATCCACCGAAGGAAAGCACCGCGCCCGCCCTCAAGGCGTTGGCGGCCCACGGTGTGGCGGTGAAAGTGCTGACCGGCGACAACGAACTGGTAACGGCGAAGATCTGCCGCGAAGTCGGCCTGGAGCAGCAAGGCCTGCTGATGGGCCACGACATCGAACGCATGAGCGATGCCGAACTGGCGAAAGCCGTGGAGACTACCAACGTCTTCGCCAGGCTGACGCCATCGCACAAGGAGCGCATCGTCCGTCTGCTCAAGGGCAACGGCCATGTGGTCGGTTTCATGGGCGACGGCATCAACGACGCCCCGGCCCTGCGCACCGCCGACATCGGCATTTCCGTGGACAGCGCCGTGGACATCGCCAAGGAAGCGGCCGACATCATCCTGCTGGAAAAGAGCCTGATGGTGCTGGAGGAGGGCGTGCTGGAAGGGCGCCGGACCTTTGCCAACATGCTCAAGTACATCAAGATGACCGCCAGTTCGAACTTCGGCAACGTGTTCTCGGTGCTGGTGGCCAGTGCGTTCATCCCGTTCCTGCCGATGCTGCCGATGCACCTGCTGGTGCAGAACCTGCTCTATGACATTTCGCAGATCGCCATTCCGTTCGATAACGTCGATGACGAAATGCTCAAGCAACCGCAGCGCTGGCAGCCGGCGGATGTCGGGCGCTTCATGCTGTTTTTCGGGCCGATCAGTTCGATCTTCGACATCACCACGTTCGCCTTGATGTGGTACGTGTTCGACGCCAACACCCCGGACCACCAAACCCTGTTCCAGTCCGGCTGGTTCGTGGTCGGGCTGCTGACCCAGACACTGATCGTGCACATGATCCGCACGCCGAAGATCCCGTTCCTGCAAAGCCGCGCGGCCATGCCGTTGCTGGTGATGACCGGACTGATCATGGCCGTGGGGATTTTCCTGCCGATGGGACCGCTGGCGCATTACTTCAAATTGCAGGCATTGCCGTCGCTGTACTTCGTGTTCCTGCCGGTGATCCTGCTGGCGTACATGGCGCTGACCCAGGCGGTGAAGGGGTTCTACATTCGGCGGTTTGGCTGGCAGTAATGCTGCCAGATGTAGGAGCGAGCCTGCTCGCGATGACTGAGTGTCAGGCGATATCCATGTCAACTG
>NZ_JBFULI010000064.1:0-30317 GCF_056400405.1 Pseudomonas sp. P5_B3
GGCGAGCCGCGACGCGTAGCGCTTGCTCGCCGTATCACGGCGATTGACCCGATGCCCGGCGACCAGTTGCACGTCAACCTGACCCGGTTCGCCGCGCACCAGCGCCAGCATGCCGGGGATGTCCGCCGGGTCGTTCTGGCCGTCGCCATCGAGGGTCGCCAGCCACTGCCCGCGGGCCTCCCGCGCGGCGTGGTACAGCGAAGTGCTCTGCCCCAGCGAGCGTTCGTGATGGAGGATGCGCAGGGTGTTCAAGCCGTCGTGGCGGATCTGCCGCAGTTCCTGCAGGGTCGAATCGGTGCTGCCATCGTCGACGACGATGATTTCGTAAGATTCAGCGGCCAATGCGACGCGGATTTCCTCAAGCAATGGCTTGAGGTTGTTCGCTTCGTTCTTGGCGGGGATCAGTACGGATACAAAAATGTCTTGGCTCATAGAGTCACTCTCGCCTTTATTGGATTTCTTTTATCAGAGGCGAATGAAGGTGTCGTACACCGGCCGACTCGATGCAGGGTTCAGCTATTTTGGGCGATGACGCCAACAATATCCCGCCCTGTGGACGCACTCGCGCGCGACCCCGCATACGGTGCCCGGCCAATTGTAAAAATGGCGTTAATATTTCATACACTTTTTGTCATCATTCCCTTGATGACGCAACGAATTCGGTTGCCATTGGCGCTTGCCCATCTAAAGTGCACCCACGCGAGTGAAAAACATGAATCGGCTAAGGACGCAGAACCATGAGCACTGAGCAAGAGACGACTTTAGACGAGCAGCGGCTCGACAGTACGGAAATCCGCATTCTGGGCTCGTTGATCGAGAAACAGGCCACCAGCCCGGAAACCTATCCCCTGACCCTCAATGCCCTGGTGATTGCCTGCAACCAGAAAACCAGCCGCGAACCGGTGATGAACCTCACACCAGGCCAGGTCGGCCATAGCCTGCGCGTCCTCGAAGGACGCGGTTTCACCAGACTGGTGATGGGCAGCCGCGCCGACCGCTGGGAACACAAGGTCGGCAAGGCCCTGGAACTGGTGCCGGCGCAGCTCGTCCTGACCGGGCTGATGTTTCTGCGCGGTCCGCAGACCGTCAATGAACTGCTGACCCGCAGCGGCCGCATGCATGAATTCGAAGATGCCGAACAGGTGGTGCATCAACTCGAACGCCTGATTGCCCGAGGCCTGGCCGTACTGATTCCGCGTCAGGCCGGCCAGCGTGAAGACCGCTATACCCACGCCCTGGGCGATCCGGCGGATATCGAGGCGATCATGGCGGCACGGCAAAACCCGGCAGAGCGTGGTGGCAGCGGGGTTTCGGTTGAACGGTTCGAAGAGCTGGAAGCGCGGATTGCGGCGCTGGAAGAAAGGCTGGCCCGGCTCGAGTAACCAGAATAATTGCCTGACACAAAGCCTGTAGGAGCGAGCATGCTCCGGGCGGCGTTCCGACGATGGTGGACTGTCAGTCACATCAATGCCGGATGGGCCGACGCTATCGCGAGCAAGCTCGCTCCCACAGTGGATCGTGGACTGGTTTGGTATTGGTGACCGACACAAAACCTGTAGGAGCGAGCCTGCTCCGGGCGGCGTTCCGACGATGGCGGACTGTCAGTCACATCATTGCCGGATGGGCCGACGCTATCGCGAGCARGCTCGCTCCYACAGTGGATCGTGGACTGGCTTGGTATTGGTGACCGACACAAAACCTGTAGGRGCGAGCCTGCTCCGGGCGGCGTTCCGACGATGGYGGACTGTCAGTCACATCAATGCCGGATGGGCCGACGCTATCGCGAGCAAGCTCGCTCCCACAGTGGATCGTGGACTGGCTTGGTATTGGTGACCGACACAAAACCTGTAGGAGCGAGCCTGCTCGCGATGGCGGMCYGTCAGTCACMTCAGTGCYGGATGKGCCGACGCTATCGCGAGCARGCTCGCTCCYACAGTGGATCGTGGACTGGCTTGGTATTGGTGACCGACACAAAACCTGTAGGAGCGAGCCTGCTCGCGATGGCGGACTGTCAGTCACATCAWTGCCGGATGGGCCGACGCTATCGCGAGCARGCTCGCTCCYACAGTGGTTTTGGGGGCTGCGCTTACTCGCTGTCCCAGTAATCCACCCCATCGGCCTGCCGGGCCACTGCAACAAAACCCGAAGCATGACCTTCGGTATCCACCTTGAAGTCATCCATCACGGCGTATTTGCCGGAATCCGGGTATTCACAGATCTCCGGTGATTGCTGGGTGCTGACGGCCAGGTACCGCAACTCGCCGTTGCTGGTATTGATGATCTGATGCGCCTTTTCAGGCCCGCCCGGTGGACAGGCGATCACATCGCCGGCACGGATTGGAAAACGTTCGGATCCCAGGCGGACTTGCCCTTCCCCGGCCACGACGTAGAACATTTCCTCATTGACCCGATGACTGTGAAACGGGCTGCCGCGCATGCCTGGCTCCAGCACATACAGGCGATAACCCAGCTTTTGCGCCCCCAGTTGCTGACCGACACGGGCCAGACGCTGTTGATAGCGACCGGCGGTTTCACCGGTCGGCGCAAACGCTTCGGGCAGCGGTTCAAGTTCAATCGAATTCAGATTGAGAATGGGCGGATGCATGGATACCTCCTAGCTGCGGGCAAACGCCACGGCCTTGTGGAATTGCTCGTCCGTCGGTCGTACGCCGGTATAGAGCACAAATTGCTCCAGTGCCTGGATCGCGATCACTTCCAGACCGGTGATGACCCGCTTGCCTGCGGCACGAGCACGCACGATCAACGGCGTTTCCGACGGAATCGCCACCACATCGAAGACAGTTTCCGCTTTTTCGATCACATCAGCCTCAAAGGCCAGTTGTTCGGCCTCCGGCCCTCCCGTCATGCCGATCGGGGTGACGTTGACCAGCATCTGCGGGCGACGATTGCCCAGCTCTGCCTGCCACTCATACCCCAGCGACTGCGCCAGCGCCTGGCCGGCACGCTCGTTGCGGGCCACGATCAGGCCGTTTTCATAGCCGCCATCGCGCAAGGCGCTCGCCACGGCCTTGGCCATGCCACCGCTGCCGCGCAGGGCAAAGGTCGAGTTCCTCGGCACCTGGTGTTTTTCCAGCAACTGGGCCACGGCGATGTAATCGGTGTTGTAGGCCTTGAGATGACCGTCGGTGTTGACGATGGTGTTGATCGATTGAATGGCGGCGGCCGAGGCGTCGAGTTCATCCACCAGGGCAATGCAGGCTTCCTTGAACGGCATCGACACGCCACAACCACGAATCCGCAAGGCGCGAATGCCGGCAACGGCGCCCGGCAGGTCCTGGCTGGCAAAGGCCTTGTAGTAAAAATTCAGGCCCAGTTGTTCATACAGATGATTGTGAAAACGCAGACCAAAGTTCCCGGGACGCCCTGAAAGGGACATGCACAGCTGGGTGTCTTTGTTGGGGTTCATCTGCATGGGAAAGCTCCTTCAAATGCACTTTTCGGATGGACGGGATTAGTCCTCCATCGGGTTCTGATCGATCATATAAGCGTGATTACACGGGCTTACACAGGTCGCTAAGAAAGTCGGTACAGACCTTACACAAAATTTACCTGGCGGCCGTGCTGTTTTTCAGAAAAACGCTGTCTTAGAAGTATCCCCGCGACAATCCTTGGGTCTATTGCAGACACAGGCGCCGGGCTGAAGAACCGAGGAACTATCATGATCCGTAAAGTCCCCACAGTTGCCTTGCTGATCGGCGCCCTCGCTATTGCAGGACAGGCGCAAGCCCATGGTGGAGGCAATTACTGGCAAGGCCCGGCGGTGTTTGGCGCGATCGTCGGCACTGCCATTGTCGGCTCGGCCCTGATCAACGCCAACCGCCCGGTTTATGTCGCACCGCAACCGGTCTACTACCAACCCGCGCCGGTTTATTACGCACCACCGCCTCCGGTTTACTACCAGCCGGCCCCGGTCTATGTGGAACAACCGATCTACTACCGCCCGGCTCCGATATACTACGGACCACCCCGTGGTTACTACGGCCCGCCACGCGGCTACTACGGCCATCACTACGGCCGCTGGTAACGGACTCATCAAGCTCCGCTGAAACAGCGGGGTTTTTTATGCCCGTTTGTCGGTGCAGGTCTGGATAAATCTCGCCAAGGTCGCTATCGGGACAATGCACGTGGTGGAAACGGGCAAGATGGACTGACCCGTTTTCTGCCGTGCGGCAAAAAACGGTCATATTTTTGTCATGACAGCTCCGCAAGCTCGGTGCTGTCCGTCGATAACAGGTTGATAACAACAAGGACGACCACATGCCAACGCAAAACCCGCACCGCATCGTCGGTCTGTGCACCTCCAGCAAGGTCTACAACGCACTGACCGAACTCAAGCACCTGGAAGGCCATCGCAGCGCCAAGTTTCTCTCGCTGCTGACACAAAGCCTGGTGCGCAAGGGCCTGCTCAACGAGCAGGAAGTGGTTCATATGCTCGATCAGGTGGTCAGCTGACCGACCGACGGTCGTTTGCCCCCGCTGGCATCAATGACCACTATCGAAAGCGTTGATTACCCCTCAAGGCACCCGGACCTTAAAGTAACTCCACAGATTGATGGAGGTACTTGTCATGTCCAAGGTTCAGATCATGTCCGTTATCGGCAGCGCGGTTCCCCCACAGCTCAGAGAGCTGGGCATGCTCGCCTGCTGGTACCTCGTCCAGGACGGCGTGCAGATCAGCGGCCCGCTCACTTCGCTGCCCGCCGCCCAGGCATTGTCGCAACGCATCGGCACCGGCCAGTCCGGCAGGCTCAGCGCCTGAGGCAGCTGTATGAAATAGCTGACGATGATGTTTAGCCCGCCTCGGCTCGGGCGAATGCCATCGGTTTGTTGATCAGGCATAGATCCAGGTCAATAAACCCTCGCCACAGGGCATTTACCCTGTGCGGCTTTTGCGATCGACACCGCCATGAACCTCTGCGCGCCAGAACTGCTCGCCCCCGCCGGCACCCTGAAAAACATGCGTTACGCCTTCGCCTACGGCGCCGATGCCGTGTATGCCGGCCAGCCGCGCTACAGCCTGCGGGTGCGCAACAACGAATTCGATCACGCCAACCTGGCTCTGGGCATTCGCGAGGCACAGGCACAGGGCAAGCGCTTCTACGTGGTGGTGAACATCGCGCCGCACAACGCCAAGCTCAGGACCTTCCTCAAGGACCTTGAACCGGTGATCGCCATGGCCCCGGATGCACTGATCATGTCCGACCCCGGCCTGATCATGCTGGTGCGCCGGCACTACCCGCAGATGCCGATCCACCTTTCGGTGCAGGCCAATACGGTGAACTGGGCGAGTGTCGAGTTCTGGCAGCAGCAAGGCCTGAGCCGGATCATCCTGTCCCGGGAGCTGTCGCTGGAAGAAATCGCCGAGATCCGCGAGCAGGTGCCCGCCATGGAACTGGAAGTGTTCGTGCACGGCGCGTTGTGCATGGCCTATTCCGGGCGCTGCCTGCTGTCGGGCTACATGAACAGGCGCGATGCCAATCAGGGCAGTTGCACCAATGCCTGTCGCTGGAAATATTCAGCGCAACCGGCTACCGAAAACCAGCTCGGCGAGATCGTCCAGACATTCGATCCCGAACCGACCCTGGGCATCGGCGCGCCTACCGACCAGGTGTTCCTGTTGCAGGAAGCCAATCGTCCCGGCGAACAGATGCCCGCCTTCGAAGACGAGCACGGCACTTACATCATGAACGCCAAGGACCTGCGCGCCGTGCAGCACGTCGAACGCCTGACGCACATGGGCGTGCACTCCCTGAAAATCGAAGGCCGGACCAAATCGCACTTTTATTGTGCGCGCACCACCCAGGTCTATCGCCGCGCCATCGACGATGCGGTGGCGGGCCGGGCCTTCGACCGCGGCCTGATGACCGACCTGGAATCCCTCGCCCAGCGCGGCTACACAGAAGGCTTTCTGCGCCGGCACGTGCATGACGAATACCAGAACTACCAGAACGGCAGCTCGGTGTCGGAGCGCCAGCAGTTTGTCGGTGAACTGACCGGGCAGCGGCGGGACCGCCTGGCCGAGGTCAGGGTGAAGAACCGCTTCGGCCTGGGCGACCACATGGAACTGATGACGCCCAAGGGCAACTTCCACTTCGATCTGCATCAGTTGCAAAACGCTAAAGGCGAAGCGATCGACAAAGCGCCGGGCGATGGGCATACGGTGTATTTGCCGATACCGGATGCGGTGGATCTGGAGTTTGGGTTATTGATGCGGGATGTGGGTGCGGCCTGAACTTCAAATCCGCACAAAACACCTGTACAAGCGAGCCTGCTCGCGAAAGCGGTGTAACAGACGACATTGAAAACGGAACGACGTCCCTATGATTGCAACCTGCTTACGCATTGCTACTCGCCCCATTCATCCCCAGCCCTTTTCCAGAAACTGAACAACAATCAAATTCCATTAATGTAAATGCAGGAACCCCTGAAAAGTTCAACTGCCGGATAGGTCAATCCTTTCAACACAGGTCGAATTTGTGACACACGTCAGGCGCTTAAAAAACATTCAATAAATCCGCGACGCAGCCGACAACTCTTGAAAGCCTTGCGGATTGAAAAAGCCATGCGTAACAACCAGCCAATTACACAGCGCGAGCGGACCTTCCCGGCTCAGCAACGGTTGATTTCCACCACCGATGCCAAGGGCATGATCACCTACTGCAACGACGCCTTCGTCGAAATCAGCGGGTTTTCCCGGGAGGAGCTGATCCGCGCACCGCACAACCTGGTCCGTCACCCCGACGTCCCGGCCGCGGTGTTCGCGCACATGTGGGGCACACTGAAACAAGGCTTGCCATGGATGGGCATTGTCAAGAATCGCTGCAAGAGCGGTGATCATTACTGGGTGAACGCCTATGTGACACCGATCTTCGAAGGCAATCAGGTGATCGGTTACGAGTCGGTGCGGGTCAAGCCCACTGCCGAACAGATCCGCCGCGCCGAAGCGCTCTACCTACGCATCAACCAGGGCAAGTCGGCCGTTCCCTCCTCGGATAAATGGTTGCCGATCCTGCAGGACTGGCTGCCGTTCATTCTGGTCAGCCAATTGAGCTTCATGATTGGTGCATCGCTGAACTCCCATTGGGGGTTTGCCCTGGCAGCAGGGCTCTCGGTGCCGCTGGGCCTGATGGGCCTTCAGTGGCAGCAGCGTGGCCTCAAGCGCTTGCTGCGCCTGGCTGAGCAGACCACCTCCGATCCATTGATCGCGCAGATGTACACCGACAGTCGCGGCGCCCAGGCGCGTCTGGAAATGTCCATCCTCAGTCAGGAAGCACGCCTGAAAACCTGCCTGACCCGCCTGCAGGACACGGCCGAACACCTGACCGATCAGGCCAGGCAATCCGATGCCCTGGCGCACAACAGCTCCAGCGGCCTGGAGCGCCAGCGCGTCGAGACCGAGCAGGTGGCCACTGCGGTCAACCAGATGGCCGCTACCACCCAGGAAGTCGCCAGCCACGTACAACGCACCGCCGATGCCACCCAGGAAGCCAATCGCCTGACCGGTCGTGGTCGTGACATCGCCGGGGAGACCCGCGAAGCCATCCAGCGCCTGTCGGTGGTGGTCGGTGAAACCGGCGTGACCGTGACCCAACTGGCCAAGGACAGCAACGAAATCGGTGGCGTGGTCGACGTGATCAAAGGCATCGCCGACCAGACCAACCTGCTGGCCCTGAACGCCGCCATCGAAGCGGCCCGTGCCGGCGAAATGGGTCGCGGTTTTGCGGTGGTGGCCGACGAAGTCCGTCAGCTGGCGCAACGCACCAGCGAGTCCACCGGGCAGATTCATGCGCTGATCGCCAAGCTCCAGCAAACCGCCGGTACCGCCGTACAGACCATGGAAGCCGGACATCGTCAGGCGGAAGAAGGCGTGGCGCGGGTACTGGAAGCGGACCAGGCGCTGGTGGGGATCAGCGAGGCGGTGGCCAACATCACCGACATGACCACCCAGATCGCTGCCGCGACCGAAGAGCAAAGTGCCGTGGCCGAAGAAATCAGCCGCAACATCAGCAACATTTCGGAACTGGCGGACCGGACCTCGGAACAGGCGCAGAACTCGGCGTTGCTGAGTGAAGAGCTGACCAGGACTGCCAATACCCAGTATTCGTTGGTGGAGCGGTTTAACCGCTGATTGTTGTTGATCAATAAAAAACCCGGACAGTGGAAGCTTCCGGGTTTTTTATTGAGCCTGTGAAAGTGATGTTGTCTATAAGGCCGCCTTCGCGGGCAAGCCCTAATGCCGATCAGTTAACGCTTCGAACACCGCAACTCCTGTGGGAGCGAGCTTGCTCCGGGCGGCGTTCCGACGATGACGATCGCATAGCCAACACCTGCATTGCCTGACAGTCCGCTATCGCGAGCAAGCTCGCTCCCACAGGTTTTGCGCCCTAACTGACTGGCATTAGGGCAAGCCCGCTCCCACAGGGTTATCAGGTGTGGTCGATTCCTGTGAGCGCCCCAGATAACTGTGGGAGCGAGCTTGCTCGCGATGAGGCCGGCACATTCAACATTGAAATGGCCTGATGCCTAGTCCCCTCGGACGATGTTTGCGCTAGACGTCAGCGCAAGAATCCATCGCACTCCACCCCCAACAAAAAAAGGCCCAGTGCGATGAACGACGCCAACCTCAAAGCCGACATGCTCCAGGCCATGCGCCGCCTGGCCAAGTCAGTCACCATTATCAGCACCAGCAACGGCTCCGAGCGGTTCGCCATGGCCGCCACCGCGGTCGACTCCCTGAGCACCGAACCGCCATCGCTGCTGATCTGCGTCAACAAGACCGCCTCGCCCCACGCCGCACTGGCGACCGGTGCCGACTTCTGCGTCAACATCCTCGGCGTCGAACAACAGGACCTGGCACATCTGTGCAGCGGCGCAATCAAGGGCGAAGCGCGCTTCGACCGTGGCAACTGGCTGACCAGCCCCGGCGGTGTTCCTTACCTGGGTGACGCACAGTCGGCGATCCTCTGCCGCCAGGACGGCCACTTCAGCTATGGCACCCACACCGTGTTCATCGGGCGCATCCTGCAGATCCACACCACTGACGCCATCACCCCGCTGGTCTACCTCGACGGCAGCTACACCACCACCGCCAAACCAACACCTTCTCTCGCTGCTGCTGGCTGAGGCCCGAACATGGACAGCCTGAACCGGTTGACGGCGTTGCGAGTGAACAGCGCCGACCAGTTGCCATGGGATGACCGTTGCGACTTGCTGATCGTCGGGTTTGGCGGTGCCGGCGCCTGTGCCGCCATCGAAGCCAGCGCTCGCGGCCTGTCGGTGCTCGCACTGGATCGCTTCGAAGGCGGCGGCGCCACGGCGCTGAGCGGTGGCGTGGTATATGCCGGCGGTGGTACGCCGTACCAGTGTCAGGCTGGCTATGAAGACACCAGCGAAGCCATGTTCAATTACCTGCGTCAGGAAGTCGGCGACGCCGTCAGCGCCGAGACGTTACGGGATTTCTGCGAAGGCAGCCGCGAGCAACTGGCCTGGCTGGAGCGCCAAGGCGCGGCGTTCGAAGCCAGCGTGCCGCCGCACAAGACCTCGTACCCGAGCGACCAGTACTATCTCTATTACTCCGGCAACGAAGCCGTGCCGGCCTATGCCGCCAGCGCCAAGCCGGCACCCCGTGGCCACCGCACCAAAGGCCCGGGCATGTCCGGTGCCAGTCTGTTCGCTCCACTCAAGGCCAGCGCCTTGCGACACGGTGCACGCCTGCACAGCCAGTGCGAAGTGCGGCGTCTGGTACTCAACCTCGACGACAAGGTCATCGGCGTCGAAGCCTGGCAGTTGCCGTCGGGTAGCCGCGCCGCCAAACAACATGCGCGTCTGTCGCGCTGGGCCGCTGCCATTCATATGTACGCTCCAGCGTTGGCCGACCGCTTGCGCGCCCGTCAGCGTCACATCGAACAGACCAGCGCCATTCGCCAGTTGATTCGCGCCGAACAGGCGGTGCTAATGAGCAGCGGCGGCTTTATCTTCAATCGCGATCTGGTGCGCCAACACGCGCCGCAGTACCTGGCCGGTCTGCCGCTGGGCGCCACCGGGTGCAATGGCAGCGGCATCGCCCTGGGCCAGAGCGCCGGTGGCAGCGTGGCGCGGATGGACAAGGTCAGCGCCTGGCGCTTCATCAACCCGCCACTGGCCTGGGCCCGCGGGCTGATCGTCAATGCTCGCGGACAACGTTACGCCAACGAAGAAATCTACGGCGCGACCCTCGGCCACGCCATGGTCGAAGAACAGGACGGCCGCGCCATTCTGATTCTCAATCGGGCGCTGGTTCGAGAAGCACTCAGTCAGGTCGGCCCCGGCAAGGTGTGGAATTTCCAGCGTCTGCCGGTGTTGCTCAACCTGCTGTTCAATGCCAAACGCAGCACCAGCCTGGCCGGGTTGGCCAAACGCTGCAAGCTGCCGCCGGAACTGCTGCGCCAGAGTGTCGAACGCTATTCCCGTGCGGCACGCGGTGAAGTCGCCGACGAGTTCGGCAAATCCGCCGCGATGCTCGCCGACCTCGACCAGGGCCCGTGGTACGCCCTCGACCTGTCCTTTGACAGCAAACTTTTCCCCTGCCCGGTCATCACTCTGGGCGGGCTGAAGGTCTGCGAGGACAGCGGACGTGTGCTGGACCACGCCGGCCAGCCAATAAACGGTCTCTACAGCGCCGGCCGCAATGCGGTCGGGGTCGCCTCCAACCTGTATGTCTCCGGCCTGTCCCTGGCCGACTGCATTTATTCCGGTCGCCGGGCTGCCGCCCACGTGGCCGACCAATTCGCACTTCAAACCGCACGATCAGGAGAACAACAATGCAACGTGTAGAAGGCAAAGTCTGCATCATCACCGGCGCCGCCAGCGGTATCGGTCGCGAAGACGCCCTGCTGCTGGCCCGCGAAGGCGCCAAAGTGGTACTGACCGACCTCAACGAAGAAACTGGTCGCCAGGTGGCTGCAGAAATCGGCGCCAATGCGCTGTTCATCCGCCACGACATCGCCAGCGAAAGCGATTGGCAGAACGTGGTGAAAACTACTGTTGAACACTTCGGCCGTCTCGACGTGCTGGTCAACAACGCCGCGATCCTGGCCCTGGGCAGCATCGAAGACACCACCCTGGAACTGTGGCAGAAGGTGCAGAAAATCAACGGCGAAGGCTACTTCCTCGGCTGCAAGTACGCGATCCAGGCGATGAAGGAAACCGGTGGCGGTTCGATCATCAACATGTCGTCGGTGGCCGCATTGGGCGCGATGCCGATGTTCTGCGCCTACTCGGCATCCAAAGGCGCGGTGGCGGCGATGACCCGTTCCATTGCCCTGCACTGCAAGCAGCAGGGCTACCGCATCCGCTGCAACAGCGTGCACCCGGATGGCGTGAACACGCCGATGACCCAGGCCCTGGCCGGTGGTCAGCCAATCCCTCAGGAAGCCCTGGACCAAGACCCGATGAACCGCATGGCCGCGCCACGGGACATTGCCAACGTGGTGCTATTCCTCGCCACCGACGAGTCGCGGTTCGTCAACGGTGCCGAGATCCGCGTCGACAACGCCCAACTGATCAGCGGGCTCTGAGGCCGAGGTGAACATGGGCACGCAACAACAGAACCTGACCCCGGCCGAACACACGACGGGAAGTGTCTCATTGCAAGTGTGCGCGGTGATCGACGAGACCTTGGATGCGCGCTCGCTGGTGCTGGACGTACCGCCAACCTTGCGTGAGCGCTTTCGCTACAAACCGGGCCAGTTCCTGAGTTTTCGCGTGCCCTTCGCCGGCAAACTGTTGACCCGCTGCTATTCCATGGCCAGCTCGCCCCTCGCGGACGCGCTGCCCAAGGTCACGGTGAAACGGGTCGACGGTGGCCGGGTGTCGAACTGGATGAACGAAGTGCAGGTCGGCGACTGGCTGGAAGTGCTGCCACCGGCCGGGCATTTCTGCCTGGACCCGCAGCACTCGGCTGACACCGACAGACCGTTGGTATTGTTCGGTGGCGGCTCGGGCATTACCCCGGTATTTTCCATTCTCAAGTCGGTGCTGCACAGCAGCCGGCGGCCGATCAAGTTGATCTACGCCAACCGCGATGAAGCGTCGGTGATATTCAAGGACGAGCTGTGCCGGTTGATCAAGGCGCATCCTGATCAACTGCACGTGGTGCACGTCCTCGATTCGGTGCAGGGTTTCCTGACGGACCATCAGGTCCGTCATCTGCTGCGCGGATCGGCCGGTGGCGACTACTTCATCTGCGGGCCGGGTCCGTTCATGGACACCGTGGAGCGCACGCTGCTGGCACTGGGCGAAGCGGCCGAGCGGATCCATGTCGAACGTTTCGTCTCGCCGCCGGACCCCGATGAACTGCTGGCCGAAGAAGCCCTCGCCCGCGAGGCAGCGATGGGGTCGCAGTGCGAGGCGCTGATCGTCGAGCTCGATGGACAGCAACACGAAATCGCCTGCCAGCCCGGCGACACCCTGCTGCAAAGTTGCAAGGCCGCCGGCCTGGATGTGCCGTCGTCCTGTGAAGAAGGTTTCTGCGGCGCGTGCATGTGCGTGGTCAGGGAAGGCGAGGTTCAGTTGGCACGCAACGACGTGCTGACACCCAAGGAACTGGTCGACGGCTGGACACTGGCCTGCCAGAGCCGACCGACCGGGGCGAAGGTGCGCCTGAAATTCCCGGATTGAAGATACACATCCCCCTGTAGGAGCGAGCCGGCTCCGGGCGGCGTTCCGACGATGGACGTCAACGATAACGCGCCCTTTCTGAATGAACGCGGTGCCCGGACGTTTTTCGCGAGCAGGCTCGCTCCTACAGTTGAAATGTGCCGGATGGGGGATCTATTGCTTAGTCTCAACGGACGATCACTCGGCCCCGGTCTGCAGTTAGACTCGGCCACAGCATTAGCCCACAACAACAAAAGAGGTTCAGTTATGACTCGTTTGCAGAATAAGGTCGCGGTGGTCACCGGTGGCGCTTCGGGTATCGGTCTGGCCTGCGTGCGCCGTTTCGCTGCCGAAGGCGCGCAAGTGATCGGGCTGGACATCGGCAGCGCTCCGGCAGACTTTCCCGGCCTGTTCATGACCCTGGACGTGCGCGACGAAGCGCAGGTGCAGCAGGTCATGCAAGAAGTCATCAGCCGCTTCGGGCGCATCGACGTACTGGTCAACGCCGCCGGCGTCGCCGACCAGGGCAGCGTGACCCAGACCACCACTGCCAACTGGCAACGGGTGATGGACATCAACCTCACCGGCAGCATGCTCACCAGCAAGTACGCGCTGGCGTCGATGGTTGAGCAGCGCGGCGGTTCGATCATCAACGTCGGTTCGATCTTCGGTCTGCAAGGCTGCGACGGCAATGTCGCCTACAACGTGTCCAAGGGCGGCATTAACCAGCTGACCCGCTCGATGGCGATCGACTACGGCCACGCCAATGTGCGCGTCAACGGTCTGTGCCCGGGCCTGATCGAAACGCCGATGACCAGCATGGTCCGTGACAATGACGCGTTCCACGCCTTCTTCGCCTCGCAGCACATGCTCAGCCGCTCCGGGCAGCCGGAGGAAGTGGCCAACGTCGCGCTGTTCCTGGCCTCGGACGAAGCGTCCTTTGTCAGCGGCCAGATGATCGCCGTGGACGGTGGTTTCTCCGCCGGTCGCCGCTTCGCCCCGCCCGCCCAGTAATTCGCAATCCGGCCGGGCGCCCTGCCCGGCCTACTCCCTTTTTCGCAACTGTCTTCTAACCGGGGAGGCCCCATGCCGCCTGTCGCCACCGCACTGACCATCGCTCAACTGTTCGCCAACGCTGCCCAGGCCTACGGCGACCGCCCGGCCATCGAGGACGCGGGCCACAGCATCAGCTACCGACAACTCGACCAGTTGCGCCGCCAGGCTGCCCGCGCACTGCTGGCCCTCGACGTACAGGTCGGGGACCGCGTGGCGATCTGGGCACCCAACGTGTGGGAATGGATCGTCGCCGCCGGCGCCCTGCAAAGCGTCGGTGCCGCCCTGGTGCCGCTCAATACCCGGATGAAGGGCAGCGAGGCCGGCTACATCCTGCGCGAAAGCGGCACCTGCGTGCTGTTTGCCATTGGCGAATTCCTCGGCGCGGACTACCCCGGCATGCTGGCGTCGGAAGACCTGCCTGAGCTGCGCCACATCGTCAGCCTGCGCGGCGCCAATGCGGGCACCCTGGCTTGGGAGCGGTTTATGGACCTGGGGGCCGACGTGCCACACCTGGCCTTGCGCACCCGCGAACAGAGCGTTGGCCCGCAGGCCTTGTCCGACGTGCTGTTTACCTCGGGCACCACCGGCAAACCCAAAGGCGTGATGACCAGCCACGGCCAGAACCTGCGAATCGTGCGCGACTGGAGCGATATCGTCGGTTTGCGCGAGAGCGATCGCTACCTGATCGTCAATCCGTTCTTCCACTCCTTCGGCTACAAGGCCGGCTGGCTGGCCGCATTGATGCGTGGTTGCACCCTGCTACCGCAGCAGGTGTTCGACGTGCAGGCCGTGCTCGAATGCGTGCAGCGCGAGCGAATCAGCGTGTTGCCCGGGCCACCGACGCTGTACCAATCGTTGCTGGCCCATCCGCAACGCAACGCATTCGACCTGAGCTCCTTGCGCGTGGCGGTGACCGGGGCAGCGGCAATCCCCGTGGAGATGATCCACCGCATGCGCGACGAACTCGGCTTCGCCACCATCGTCACCGCGTATGGCCTGACGGAGGTCTGCGGTTTCGCCACGATCTGCCGCTCCGGTGATTCTGCGGAGACGGTCGCCAATACCAGTGGCCGGGCGATGCCGGGGGTGCAAGTGCGCTGTGTCGGCGACAACGGTCGCAGCCAGCCGGCGAACATTCCCGGTGAAGTGCAGATTCGCGGCTACAACCTGATGCAGGGCTATCTCAACAATCCTGAAGCCAGCCAGGAAATACTCGATGCCGACGGCTGGCTGCACACCGGCGACATCGGCATGCTCGACGAACAGGGTTACCTGCGCATCACCGACCGCCTCAAGGACATGTTCATCACCGGCGGCTTCAACGTGTATCCGGCGGAGATCGAGCAGTGTTTGCTGACCTATCCCGGCGTGGCCCAGGCAGCGGTGATCGGCATTCCCGATGAGCGCATGGGTGAGGTGGCGATGGCATTCCTGTTGCCCGCGCCCGGGATGGAAATCGAGCAGGCGCAGTTCCTCGCCTGGTGCCGTGAGCAGATGGCCAACTACAAGGTTCCACGCCGGGTGCGGGTGCTGCAGAGCATGCCGATCAATGCGGCGGGCAAAGTGACCAAGAATGTGTTGCGCGAGTGGGCGCTGCAGCCCGTCAGTTAAACGCAATCCACGTGGGAGCGAGCTTGCTCGCGATAGCGGAGTGTCAGCCAACATCAATGCTGGATGTGCCGGCCTCATCGTCGGAACGCCGCCCGGACCAAGCTCGCTCCCACAATGTTCGAGGGTACACACAGATTTCGTGTCCGACACAGTTCAACTGTGGGAGCGAGCCTGCTCGCGAAAGCGGAGTGTCAGCCAACATCAATGCTGGATGTGCCGGCCTCATCGTCGGAACGCCGCCCGGASCAAGCTCGCTCCCACAATGTTCGAGGGTACACACAGATTTCGTGTCCGACACAGTTCAACTGTGGGAGCGAGCTTGCTCGCGATAGCGTCAGGTCAGTCAACATAGATGTTGAATGTTCTGCCGTCATCGCGAGCACGCTCCCACAGGGTTTTGTGTATGTCGTACTGACTCTGAATTAAACCACCCGCGCCGGATGCTGTTGACGCGGGTCGCCGAGCATGGTGCGGTGGGACGGCGGCTGGCGGCCTTCGGCTTCGCTGATGCCATAACCAGGGGCGATTTCGGCGGTGATCAGGGTCTGCCCGGACAACGCCATCAACTGTGGATCATTGAGCAAGGCATGAATCACCCGCCCGTTGAACTGTGGGGTTTCGGCGTGAGCCAGAAACGCCTGGTACTGCTCGCCATGCTGCTCACCGGCAATCCTGGTGCGTTCGGTCAGTTGCGGGCCGAGCCACAGCGACAACGCCGCTACACCCTGCCCTTCGAAATCAATCGCCATGTCCGCCGCCAGCTTATCGACCCCGGCCTTTTGCGCGCCATACGCCGGGCCATGCATGTAGCAGCCGGCACCGAACGACGACGTGAAGCAAATCAGGCCTTGAGTACTTTTCAGCAACAGCGGTGCCGCATAGTAGCTGGCAATGTAGGCCGAGCGCAGGCCGACGTCGAGAATGCGCACCAGCTCCAGCGGTTTGGCCCAGAACGGCCCTGGCTCGATCAACCGGTCATGGATGAACGCGGCGTTGTTGACCAGCAAATCCAGATGCCCGCACTCTGCTTCTACTCGGGTAAACAGCGCCTGAACCTGCGCGTCATCGGCGTGATCACAGACCACCGCGATACCGCGCCCACCGGCAGCGGTGATTGCCGCAGCGGTGTCCTCCAGCGAACCGCTCAAGGCATGTCCGTACAAGTTCGACCCGCCCTGCGCCGGGGCGCGACCGGTGACATACACCGTCATGCCCGCCGCCCCGAGGGCCAGGGCAATGCCCTGACCCACTCCGCGACTGGCGCCGGTCACAACGGCAATCTGTGGACGCTGACTGTTCATTCGACACTCCCGAACAAGGCTTTCGCCGACGCGGTTTCGCTCTGGCGCTTGATGTGATTGGCCGCCAGGTAACCGAAGGTCATGGCCGGGCCGATGGTCGAACCGGCGCCCGGATAGGTGCGGCCCATCATCGAGGCGGCGCTGTTGCCGATGGCGTACAGGCCGTTGATCGGTTCTCCGTCTTCGTGCAGCACGCGGGCGTGTACGTCGGTCAGCAGGCCACCCTTGGTGCCGATGTCGCCGGCGTCGATGCGCACGGCGTAGAACGGCCTCTTGAGCAACGGCGCCAGGCACGGATTGGGTTGCACGTTCGGGTCGCCGTAGTAGCGATCGAACAGCGACTCACCCTTGTGGAAATCCTCGTCGACGCCCTGCACGGCCATGCCGTTGAAGCGCTGCACGGTGCGCACCAGCCCGCCAGAATCGACGCCGATTTTCGTCGCCAGTTCTTCCAGACTCGATGCCTTGTGGAAGTAATCACGCAGATGCTCGGGCAATTGCCAATCGCGCTGGGCATAGCCCGGCAGCAAGGCGCCGCACGGGTATTTGCGGCGGAACTCGGCGTCGAACACCATCCAGCACGGCACGCTCACGGCGCCTTCGCGGTTGTTGGCGTACATCGCGTAAACAATATCGGTGTAGGGCGCGGCTTCGTTGACGAAACGCTCCCCCGCCGCGTTGACCATCACGCACCCCGGCAAGGTGCGTTCAACGAACAGCGCACGCTGTTTTTCTTCGCCCTTGACGTAAGTGGTCGGCGCCCACCAGCTGTGCTCCATCAACGCGGTCCGCGCGCCAAGGGCCTGGCCGGCGCGAATGCCGTCGCCGGTATTGTTCGGCGGCGTGGCACTCCAGTTCGCCTGGGACGGCTGTGGCAGGTACTGCTCACGCATCGCCTGATTACGCTCGAAGCCCCCAGCGGCGATGATCACCCCGTAACGTGCCTTGACGTTGAGCAACTGACCGTTGCGATTGACCCGCGCCCCGCCGACCCGCTCGCCGATCAGCAGCAGCTCTTCCAGCGCACAGTTGAGCCACAGCGACTTGCCGCGATCCTGCAACGAACAGCGCAAGGCACCGATCAAGGCATTGCCCAGGGTCAGAAAACGGTCGCGGCGGGACAAGCGCCGCCCCTCGCGATCCCGCCAGTAGCGCCACATCACCCGCAGGGTCAGGCGCAACCAGCCTGGGCCACGGCACAGCAGCACCTGCGCTTCTTTCATGGTCATCGCCATGCGCCCCATCATCAGGGTGCCGGGGGACGGCGCACGCATACGCAGGAATTCTTCACCGAGCTCGGCGGCATCGAACGGTTGCGGATCCATCGAGCGATAGCCCGGTTTACCGCCCTCGACTTCCGGATAGTAATCGGCGTAACGCGGTTGCGCCTCGAAGCGCACGCGGGTGTGTTGTTCCAGGTACTCGACCATCTCCCGGCCGTGCTCGACATAGGCTTCGATGCGCCCGTCGTCGATCTCGCCATGGGTCACGGCGCGGATGTAGGCAATCGCTTCGGCCGCCGAATCACTACCGCCGATCGCATTGATCCGGTGGTTATTGGGGATCCAGATGCCGCCGCCGGACACCGCCGAGGTGCCGCCGTACTCGCCGCTCTTTTCGATCAGCAACGCATTCAGGCCCAGGTCGTGGGCGCGCAGCGCAGCGGTCATGCCCCCGGCTCCCGAGCCAATCACCAACACATCACAGCACTCGTCCCATTTGATCCCGGCAGCGTTCATGCGATCACCCTTGTTCAGCGCCCATCAGGCAGAAACCGCCACCGCCGGATCTTCGCCCGGTGCAGTCGGTCTCGGGATTGTTCGCCGCAAGCGCCGGGTGTTCATCGTCCGATAAGACTAAGGCCAGACCTGCGGCCGCCCCGTACAAATCGCTTAGTCCGCTTGGACGATGTTGCGCACAAGTCGTGACTCCATAGTCGCCCACAGTACCAATCACCCCCCAGAAATGCAGGTCGGGCAGGTCTGACCTGGGCCATGAGGACGACATGATAAAAACAATAATCGCCCCACCAACACAGCACCCTCGCACACAGCTTGTTCTATTGATGCTGGCTGGCGGACTAAGCGCTCACGTTAATGCCATGAGCTTTCAGCCGAGCGAAGACTTGAGCATCGACTGGGACACCACACTGACGTACAGCCTCGCCTGGCGGACCGAGTCTCGCGATCACAAACTGACCGCCAATGCCAACGGCAACGACGGCGACAACGCGTTCGACAAAGGCAGCCTGATCAACAACCGCAGCGGCTTTCTCACCGAAGCCAACATCAAGTGGCAGGACGACTACGGTGTGTTCGTCCGGGCGACCGGTTTCTACGACAACGTCTACGATCAGGACAACGACAACACCACCGGCACCTCGAACTGCTTTGCCGGCGGCCATTGCAGCCAGCCTGACCGCTTCTCCCAGGACACCATCGACCAGCACCGCAATGAATTGCGCATGCTCGATTACTACGCCTATGGCACCTGGGACGTGAGCGGCCACGCCCTCAACGCGCGCGTGGGTAACCAGGTGGTGAGCTGGGGTGAGAGCCTGTTCTATCCGGGTATTTCCGCGGCCCAGAGCCCGGTGGACGCGACCAAGGCGACCACCCCCGGCGTCGAGGTCAAGGAAATCCTGCTGCCGGTCGGCCAACTGTTCACCCAGTTCGCCCTGACCGAAAGCCTGGGAGTCCAGGCCTACTACCAATACAAGTGGGAAAAGACCGAGCTGTTCGGCGTGGGTAGCTACTTCTCCACCACCGACTTCATCGACGAGGGCGGCTTCAACGACGCCTCCGGTTTTGTCACCCGTCTGAAGGACGACAAGCCAAGCGACAGCGGCCAGTACGGTCTGGCCTTCACCTATGCCGCCGAGTCGCTGAAAAACACCGAGTTCGGCATCTACTACGCGCGTTATCACGACAAGACCCCGTCGCTGGACTTCGCATCGACCCTGGGCCGCTATCAGGTGCGCTACTTCGACAACATCGACCTGTTCGGCGCGAGTTTCGCCACGGTGCTGGGCGACATCAGCTGGGCCGGTGAAGTCAGCTACCGCGACGGTACGCCGGTGATGGTCGACAACGGTTTCTCCAGCCCCGTGCGTGGCAAGACCATACAAGCGCAAACGTCGATGATCTACGTGCTCGGCCCGACGTCCTTCGCCGACAACACCAGCCTGACCGGCGAGCTGGTCTACAACACCGTGGTCAGCAACGACAAGTCGCAGCCAGTGACCCTGGCCCCTGGCTTCGCGCTGCCGGGCACCGACAGCCTGGTCAATGACCGCGATGCCTGGGGCTACACGGTGCAGGCGAACTTTGACTACAACAACGTGTTCAGCGGATGGGACATGTCGGTGCCTGTCACCTTCAGCGCCGCCGCCCACGGCGACAGCTCGATGGTCGGCTCGATCAACGCCGGCCAGAACGATAACCGCGCCAGCATCGGCAGTTCGTGGCGCTACCTGGGCAACTTCACCGTCGAGGCCCGCTACAACGCCTACCTCGGCAACGCCAACAACAGCCCGTTGGCCGATCGCGACAACGTCGCGCTCAACTTCAAGTACCGGTTCTGATTTCCCAATCGGAGGAGCACAGCATGTCCAGATTCACCCAAACATTATTGAGCACCGCGCTGACCGTCGGCCTGCTCGGCAGTGGCCTYGCCTACGCCAAGGTCAGCCCCGAAGAAGCCGCGCGCCTGGGCCAGGACCTGACCCCGATGGGCGCCGAAAAAGCCGGCAACGCCGATGGCAGCATCCCGGCCTGGTCCGGCAAATGGCGAGGTCTGCCACCAGGTCTCAAGTACGCCGGCCCCGGTACCCCGTATCCGGACCCGTACGCCGCGGAAAAGCCACTGTTCGTGATCGATTCGAAGAACGTGGACAAGTACGCCAACAACCTGACCGATGGCCAGAAAGCGTTGCTCAAGCGTTACCCTGATACCTTCAAGATCCCGGTGTACCCGAGCCACCGCGACTTCCGCCTCGATCAGCGCATGGAAGACCTGATCAAGAAAAACGCCGTCACTGCCGAACTCGACAATGACAACAACGACACGAAAAACGCCTGGGGTGCCTCGCCGTTCCCGATCCCGAAGAACGGCAGCGAGTTGATGTTCAACCATACCTTGCAGTCGCGCGCCAACACTGAAGAGGCCAACTACGGCCAGGCGGTGGTGTACGCCAACAAGGAAAAGGTGCTCGAAGAAGTCAACTACAAGATCTTCTCGATCTGGTCCAGTCCGGACAAATCCCTGGAGACGGCCAACGGCGTGCTCACCAACTTCCTGATCACCACCCTGGAACCGGTGCGCAAGAAAGGCGAGATCGTGGTCGGTCACGAGTTCATCAACCCGACCTCCTCCCCCCGCCAGGCCTGGCAGTACAGCCCGGGTCAACGCCGGGTACGTCGCGCGCCGACCGTGGGCTACGACTCGCCGACCGGCGCGGGAGGTTTTCGTGTGTACGACGAAGACCGTTTGTTCAACGGTGCGCCGGACCGCTACAACTGGACCATCGTCGGCAAAAAGGAAATCTACATTCCGTACCACAACTACAAGACCGACGATCCAGGCGTAACGGCCGACCAGATCCTGGCCACCACCGGTCACATCGATCCGCAGTACATGCGCTACGAGAAGCACCGCGTCTGGGTGTTGCAGGCCGACCTCAAGGAAGGTGCCCGCCACGTGTACGCCAAGCGCGTGCTGTACCTGGACGAGGACACCTGGTCCGCGACCATGGCCGACAACTACGACAGCCGTGGCCAGTTGTGGCGCACCAACATGCAGACTTCGATCTATGCCTACGAAATGCAGCGTTACCACGCTCGCCTCGGCATCTACCACGACCTGATCGCTGGGTCCTACCTGGTTGACCGGATGCTGATCGATCAGAAACCGGCCAAGCTCAACGCCACCGCTTTCACCGAAGACGAATTCACCCCTGGCAACCTGCGCAAACTCGGCACCCGCTAAACCCCTGGCGCCCCGACCGATTCATTCGGTCGGGGCGTTGTGCCTTTCCAAATCTGTAGATTTCACGGAAGACTGCCCATGAATAAACTCCTCACCGGCGTCATCGCCATGGCCAGCGTTGGCCTGTCGATGCAAGCCAATGCCCTGAACATCCTGCTGACCAACGACGATGGCTGCCGCGCGCCCGGCATCGACGCGATGTACCGCGCCCTGACCGCAGCCGGGCACAAGGTCACCCTGGTCGGGCCGTTGAACGACAGCAGCGGCATCGGCGCCGCCAGCGTGGTCGTGCCCGGCCAGGCCCTGGGGATGACCGAACTGGCACCGGGCAAATTTTGCGTCGGGCCACCACAGGGTTACACCTCGCCTGCCGGCAAGACTTCCGCCATCGGCACGCCAGTGGATGCGGTCAACGTCGGCCTCGACGTGATCCTCAAGGATTCGCCACCAGACCTGGTGGTGTCAGGCAGCAATTTTGGCGAAAACGTCGGCCCGCTGACGCAGATGTCCGGCACCCTCAACGCCGCCGTTCGTGCCATGTTCAAAGGAGTTCCGGCGGTGGCGGTGTCCACGGCCATCGACATGGACCTGATCATCCGCGATCAGCAGGCGGGCTATCGCAAGACCCTTGGCGCCATGGACGACACGGCGCGCTTTGCCGTGAAGGTCATAGAACAGGCGAGCCTGGCGGGTACCGAAGCGAAAAAATCCTGTAGCAAAAACAAACATGACTGCGAGCTGAACGTGCTCGGCCTGCCGGGAGTCAGCGGCCTGAACCTCAACTACCCGCCTCTGAAACCCGATGAGGCCAAAGGCGTGAGCTTTGCCCCGATCGGTAATTGGGATCGCGTGAACTTCACTTCGCAGCGCAGCGCCGATGGCGTGGTCCACGTCAACCTGGCCCCACCGTCGACACCGACCGAAGCCCAGCAAAAGGCCGATGCCTATCAACTGTGGCAAGGCCACGCGGTGATCACCGTGATCGACGGCAACATGACCGCGCCGCAGGCGGTGCAGGATCAGGCGAAGAAGATGTTGCGCGGGATCAAGCCTTAAGCCAGCGCAGAACCGTGTTAATCACAAAACCATTGTGGGAGCGAGCTTGCTCCGGGCGGCGTTCCGACGATGAGGCCGGCCCATTCAAAATAGATGTCGACTGACACTCCGCCATCGCGAGCAAGCTCGCTCCCACAGGGTTACCGGGTGTACGCAATATCTGTGGATAACCAAAAACCAGTGTGGGAGCGAGCTTGCTCCGGGCGGCGTTCCGACGATGAGGCCGGTACATTCAAAATAGATGTCGACTGACACTCCGCCATCGCGAGCAAGCTCGCTCCCACAGGGTTAGCGGGTGTACGCAACATCTGCGGGCATCCAAAAATCATTGTGGGAGCGAGCTTGCTCCGGGCGGCGTTCCGACGATGAGGCCGACACACTCAACATCGATGTCGACTGACACTCCGCTATCGCGAGCAAGCTCGCTCCCACAGGGTTACCGGGTGTACGCAATATCTGCGGGTATCCAAAAACCAGTGTGGGAGCGAGCTTGCTCGCGATGGCGGCAACGCGGTACTGGATCAGACCCATATCGCGTCCCACAGCGGATAATCGCCCAGCTTCTCCACCAATCCCGCGCGCAACGGGTTGGCGACGACATATCGTGCAAGCTTTACCAGATCCTCATCCCGCCTCAACGCCCGATCGTGATAACCCTGCTGCCAAAGACTGCCGCTACGACCAGAAGTCATGTTCACGGCTCGCGTACTCAACGATTTGGTTTTTTGCATCAGCTGACTGAGTGAGCACTGCTGCAACTCGATCAACCAATGAAAATGATCGGGCATGATGACCCAGGCAAAAGTGTTCGCCCAGTATTGTTCCTGTGCATACTGAAATTGCTTGACGACCAGCCGGCCCAAACCGAAATCCTTGAAAACCGGTTCTCGGTCCAGCGTGTTGCTCGTCAGCAGGTAAATCCTGTTGGGTTCAGGGTAGCGGCCTGTGCGCAGGCGATGTGAAGCGGGTAATTCAGGCATTCCTTTGCCCTCTCCATGGTGAATTCAGGAGGAAGGCTAGACCGGTGGATGCTTGGGAGTTGAATCAGCTTTTAACTGGATGTGTCTCCCACAGGGTTAGTGGGTGTACGCAAAATATGCAACCAACCGAAATTACTGTGGGAGCGAGCTTGCTCCGGGCGGCGTTCCGACGATGAGGCCGGCACATTCAACATTGATGTTGACTGACAGACCGCCATCGCGAGCAAGCTCGCTCCCACAGGTTTAGGTGTTGGCTTCAGACTGCCGGCTGGAACGGCACAAACTCGGTCACTTCCAGATCGAATCCGGACACGGCCTTGTACGGCACCGGCGAGCTCATCAGGCGCATTTTGCGGACGTTCTGGTCGCGCAGGATTTGTGCGCCGATGCCCAGGGTTCGTTGCGGAAACTGTGGTGTACGCAGTCTGCCGCCACTTCGCTGGCGCAACTGTTCGAGCACGCCGTCGGCGGTTTCCTTTTGCGCCAGCAGCACCAGCACGCCGTTACCGGCGGCGGCGATGCTCGCCAGTGAACGTTCGAGAGTCCACTGCTGTGACCCGTCTTCGCTTTCACACCCCAGCACATCCCGCAATGTCTCGATGCTTTGCACCCGCACCAGCACCGGTTGCGTACTGTCGATCCGGCCCTTGACCAACGCCAGGTGCAACGAGCCCTTGTAGGTGTCCTGATAGGTGGTCACCTGGAACTCGCCGTGGCGGGTTTGCAACGGATATTCGCCGCCGCGCTCGATCGTACCTTCATGCAGAATGCGGTAGTGAATCAGGTCGACGATGGTGCCGATCCGCAAGCCATGCCGCTGGGCGAATTCATGCAACTCGGCACCACGGGCCAGTTCCCCGTCCTCGTTGAGAATGCCCACCAGCGTTGCCGCCGGTTGCAGCCCCGCCAGTCGCGTCAGGTCGCAAGCAGCCTCGACATGCCCCGCCCGCTGCATCACGCCACCGGGCAAAGCTTGCACCGGGAAGATATGCCCCGGTTGCACCAGGTCCGCCGGAACGCTGGCCGGGTCGACCGCCACCTGGATCGAGCGCGCCCGGTCCGCCGCCGAGATGCCGGTGGACACTCCGGTGGCGGCTTCGATCGAGCAGGTAAAACCCACGCCATGTTGCGCCCGGGAGTTGGGCACCATCAGGTCCAGGCCCAGCGAGCGGCAGCGCTGCTCGGTCAGGACCAGGCAAATCAGCCCGCGTGCCTGCACCGCCATGAACGCGACGGCCTCGGCCCCGGCCTGTTCGGCGGCCATCAGCAACGAGCCTTCGCCGTTGTGTTCGTCGTCGGTGATCACCACCATCTGACCGGCACTGATGGCCTCGATCAGTTGCGGCACCGTGTTGAAAGCCAGGCCGTTCACTGGAGTGCCTCGCGCAGGTCCGCCGCCGCATCGGACAAGGCATATGCCGCCCCTTCGACAAAGGGCGCCATGCTGATAAAACCGTGGATCATGCCGTCACAACGCTGAACCCGCACAGGCACTCCGGCCTCGCGCAGGCACTCGGCCATTGCCTCGCCTTCATCGCGCAATGGGTCGAATTCGGCGGTAATCAGGGTCGTTGGCGGCAATCCCGCCAGGCTCTCGGCGCGCATGGGCGAGGCCAATGGATCATCCGCCTGCCCGACGTCTTGCAGGTACTGCTGCCAGAACCAGCGCATCATCCCGGCGGAAAGCAGATAGCTCTCGGCAAATTCTTCGAAGGACTTAGAGTCGCAACCTGCGTCAGTGACCGGGTAAAACAGACACTGATAGCTGACCTTCGGCCCCTGGTGTCGTGCCGCCAACTGACTGACAGCCAGCGCCAGGTTGCCCCCGGCGCTGTCCCCGGCCAAGGCCAGCCGGCTGCCGTCGACGCGCAGTTCAGCTGCGTGCTCAACCAACCAGCAGGTGGCCGCATAACAATCGAGCGGTGCAGCCGGGAACTTGTTTTCCGGCGCCAGTCGGTAGGCGACCGACACCACCACCGCCTCGGTCTGACGGGCCAGCGAACGGCAGAGATTGTCGTGGGTATCGAGATTGCCCATGACAAATCCGCCGCCATGGAAAAACACCAGCAATGGCAGATTGAATGCTTCCGATGGCCGGTACAGCCGTGCGTCCAGTTCACCGTCCGCGCCGGCCACCCGCAGGTCGCGCACCTCGCTCATCGGATCGCCGGGAATGGCCGGCAGCAGGTTGTCGGAGAACTGCCGGTACTGTGCGGCATCGACCTGACTGAAATCGGGTTCCGGGATGTCGCGAAACTGCTGGAGGACTCCAGCGATCTGCTTATCGAGCGGCATGGGCATCGTCCTCTACGTCAGTCATTTGAAACTGCGGATTGGTTTCTCCCAGGATGCTTCGCAGACGGCGTTCAAGGGCCGGTTTGAAACTCTTGTGGGGCAGAATCCAGAAACGCTTTTGCGCGACGGCGTCGAACACTTGCGCGGCCAGCTCCGCCGGGGTCATACCCTGGCGAACGGTGCTGTCGAGCAATTGATTGAAGTCGGATCCGGCGGTACCCGCCACCTGGTTCGACGCCATGATTTCACTGGCCACCGGCCCCGGGCACAGCACCGAAACCGACACCGGCGCACCGATCATGGCGAGTTCGTAATGCAGGGTTTCCGAGAGCGCGACCACGGCTTGCTTGGTCACGTTGTACGGCGCCATCAGCGGGCTGCTGACCAGCCCGGCAAGGGACGCCGTGTTGACCACATGGGCTGCCCGGCCCTGGCTGAGCAGCAGCGGCACAAAGCTGCGAATGCCGTTGATCACGCCGTTGAGGTTGACGTCCAGTATGCGCTGCCATTGCGCCTCGGTGATTTCCCAGCTGAAGCCGGTTTGCATCACCCCGGCGTTGTTGAACAGCAGGTCCACCCCGCCAAATTGCTCGACAGCCCGGTCACGCAAGCGCTCGACCTGCGTTACATCACCGACATCGGTGACGCAGGCAATCGCTTGTACACCGCTGGCCTGCAATTCGTCGCACAGGGCTTGCAGGCCCGCTGCATCCCGATCCGCCAGCACCAGGCGCATGCCCAGCTTCGCCGCGTGTTCGGCCAAGCCTCGGCCAATACCACTGGCGGCCCCGGTAATCACCGCTACCGGCCCTTGTTCATTACTCATCGCCAACTCCTGCCATGGGTCCAATGACGCCAGTAGAGCGGGCCAACCAAAAGCAGCCATCGTCCATTCAGACGATGCCCGCTTTTACAGGGCCGGCAGAATCCGTTACATGCGCCAAACCCGTGATCCCTTGGGAGAATAATAAGATGAGTACCCTGCACCGCATCGAAGCCAAACTGCTGGAAGACCGCTACGCCCGCGGCTGGCATTGCCTGGGCCTGGCCGCGCAATACCGCGACGGCAAGGCCCATCGCCTGGAGGTGTTCGGCACCCGTCTGGTGGCGTTCCAGGGTGAAGACGGAGAACTGCATATTCTTGATGGCTACTGCCCGCACATGGGCGCCGACCTGAGCACCGGTTGCGTTGAAGGTAACTCGATCCGCTGCCCGTTCCACGCCTGGCGCTGGGGCGCCGATGGCGTGTGCGATGACATCCCCTATGCCAAGCGCATCCCGCCACGGGCCAAAATCAAGAGTTGGCCGATCATGGAAGAAAACCAACTGCTATTCGTCTGGAATGACCCTGAAGGCAACCCGCCGCTGCCTGAGCAACGCATTCCGCGCATCGACGCCTGCTACAGCGACGAATGGGCGGCATGGGAAGTCGCCGAATTGCAGATTGGCACCAACTGCCGCGAACTGATCGACAACATCGCCGACATGGCGCACTTCGGCACTGTGCACGGCGCGCCGGTCGAGGAGTTCATCAACATTTTCCAGGGCCACCTGGCGACTCAGATCATGCGTGCCCGCAGTGAGCGCCTGTCCGGTGACAGCGTGCTGACCACCGAAGCCACCTACTTCGGCCCGGCCTATCAGATCACCGAAATGAACGGCGCCATGAACGGCCAGCCGATCCACTCGATCCTGCTCAACTGCCACGTGCCGATCGACCTGGACAGCTTCACCCTGCGCTACGGCGTGCTGGTGAAAAAGATCCCGGGGCTCAGCGAGGAGCAGAACCAGGCGATGGCCAAGGCCTACGTAGCGCAGGCTCAGGCAGCCTTCTACGAAGACGTGGCCATCTGGCACAGCAAGACCCGCGTCGACAACCCGCTGCTGTGTGACGGCGACGGTCCGGTCTATCAGTTGCGTCGTTGGTACGAGCAGTTCTATACCGATGTGGAAGCGCTGTCGGCGGACGCTGCCGAACACAAAAAGTTTGTCGTGCGCACCAGCGAACGGGTCTGACGTCAGCGGCTTTTCGCCCGCCCCGGGCCTGAGCGGCAGCCGCCGGTCAGGCCTTGAGCCCGAGCGTTGCAAGGAGTCGATACCGGCGCTTATTCTCGGCCACCGCCAACGCTAATAATAAAAACGGTTTTTCCCCATGCAGCAGAGCCTCAGCCTCGATACGTTCAGTGATTTGCTCGGCAACCTCTATCAGGGGCCGCTGGAAACCATTCCCTGGGCGACTTTTCTCAATCAGCTCAATGTGCATCTGAACAGCAAGTACGTGACCTTCATCCTGCGTCCGCCCAGCGCCCACGTGGACGGATTGATGGTCAACACCACCGGCACCTCGACCGAGGCGACTGCGTCGTACAACAAACACTTTTTCAGCCTCGACCCCTTTGTCGACCTGCCCAACCGCCAGGTCGTGACCCTCGCCGAGTTCGTTTCCAACGACGACTGGCAAAACTCCGAGTTCTACAAGAATTTCCTTGAACCTGTGGACGTGTTCCACATCCTCGGTGCCGACATCAACACCGTCGACGGCGCCCAGTGCCGCATTCGCATCAGCCGCGGACGTGACGACAAGCCTTTCGGCAATGAAGAAAAGGCCATGCTCACGCATTTCATTGCGCACCTGGAACGTTCGATCAAGATCCACATGCAACTCAACCGCATCGAAGCCGAGCGCAACCTGTACGCCGGCGCGGTGAACCAGATGGCGGTCGGCACGATCATCCTCGACGAGTCCGGCAAGGTGCTGCAGACCAACCAGGTCGCCGACCGGCTGATCCAGGAAAAGGACGGCATCAAACTGGTCAACGATGGCCTGCAGGTCGGTACGGCCCGGGACACCCAAGAGTTCCGCCGACTGGTCAAGCAGTCGCTGCTGTCGCAGAAGAGCAGCAACCCGTCGGTGGTCGAAGCCCTGCGCGTGCAGCGGCCGTCCGGCAAAGCGGACCTGGGGATCATCGTACGCTCGGTGCCATTGACCGACTGGAGCGAGGGCAAGCAATGCCCGACCGTGGTGATTTTCATCAGCGACCCGGAACAACAGTCCACCGCCCCGCAGGAAATCGTTCGTGCGCTGTTCGACTTCACCCCGGCGGAAACCCAGCTTGCCATGTTATTGGCCAACGGCCTGACCCTCGACGAAGCCTCGGAAGAACTGGGCATCAGCCGCAATACCTCGCGGGCGCACTTGCGCTCGACCTTCTCCAAAACCGGCGTGACCCGCCAGACCATGCTGGTGCGCCTGATCCTGCGCAGCGTGGCGACCCTCGGCTAAGCCCGACTGCCGACCTCGTCCGCTCGGACGATGGCGGCCCCCGCTGTACAGCGCACAGTGTCTTTATCCCAAACAGGGGACTGCCCCATGCGCAACTGCCCAACCATCCTCAAGACTGAACTGCTGGCGCAAAGCGGCCACTTTCAGATCGAAGCCCTGCACCTGCAATTCAGCAACGGCCAGCAGCGGGTCTACGAACGCCTGCGCGGCACCGGTTATCGTTCGGTGATGCTGGTGGCGATGCCTGATCCAGAGCATGTGCTGCTGGTGCGTGAATACGCAGTCGGTGTGGAAAAAACCATACTCGGCCTGCCCAAGGGCGGCGCTGAACCCGATGAGGACTATTTGCAGGCGGCGCAGCGCGAGCTGAGCGAAGAAGTCGGCATGCGCGCAGCACGTCTCACCGAACTGGGCGAACTGACCCTGGCACCGGGACACTTGTGCCATCGCTACCGGGTGGTACTGGCCGAACAACTGAGCCCCTGCCAATCGGCCGGCGACGAACCCGAGCCGCTGGAATGCCTGCGGGTGCCCCTGGCGCAAATCCCCGAGTTGGTGGCACGTGGTGAACTCCACGAAGCCAGGGCGATTGCGGCGTTGTTCATGGCCATGGGCGCCCTCGCCCGACGCACCTGACACAGACGCCATCCTCTTGTGGGAGCGAGCTTGGTCCGGGCGGCGATCCGACGATGAGGCCAGCACATCCAGCATCAATGGCGCCTGACACACCGCCATCGCGAGCAATCGAGCGTCGACCGGCTGCTCCCACAGGGAATGCAGCCAGGCRCAGATCCCGGGAACGGCCAATAATCCTGTGGGAGCGAGCCTGCTCGCGATGAGGCCATCACATCCAACATCAATGGCGCCTGACACACCGCCATCGCGAGCAATCGAGCGTCGACCGGCTGCTCCCACAGGGAATGTAGCCAGACACAGATCCCGGGAACGCCCAATAATCCTGTGGGAGCGGGCTTGGTCCGGGCGGCGATCCGACGATGAGGCCAGCACATCCAGCATCAATGGCGCCTGACACACCGCCATCGCGAGCAATCGAGCGTCGACCGGCTGCTCCCACAGGGAATGCAGCCAGGC